>JANLYZ010000310.1:0-4949 GCA_031365905.1 Chloracidobacterium sp.
CTCGGTGGCAAAGACGCCGAAATACAGAAATTGCAAGCGGCACTCACCAACGAAGTTGCTGAACACAAATATTCACGGGAAGAAAGTGGTCAACTAAAGGCCGCGCTCGAAGGCGAACGCCGGGCAGCGACTGAACGAATGGCTGCCTTCAAGAACGCCACCGACGAGCTGTCCGAAAAGTTTAAGGCGTTATCGCGCGATGCGCTCGCAGAGAACAATCAATCGTTTCTGCAGTTGGCCAATTCCACTCTGGAAAGGTTTCAGCAGACTGCGAAAGGCGATCTGGAACAGCGGCAGAGGGCGATTGACCAGTTGGTAAAGCCGCTGAAGGAATCGCTGGAAAAAGTTGACGGCAAGATTGGCGAGATCGAGAAGGCGCGGGCCGGAGCTTATGCGGAATTGCGCGAGCAGGTGAAAAACCTGGCGACCTCACAAACGCAGTTGCAAACAGAAACTGGAAATTTGGTCAATGCCTTGCGCGCTCCGCACGTGCGCGGGCGCTGGGGCGAGATACAGCTTAAGCGGGTAGTCGAAATCGCCGGCATGGTTGAATACTGCGACTTCAACCAGCAAGACACAGCGGATACAGGCAAGCTGCGCCCCGATATGACGATTCGTCTGCCCAATCTGCGAACAATCGTTGTGGATTCCAAAGCTCCGCTTCAGGCATATCTCGAAGCCCTGGAAGCGCGTGACGAAGAGACCCGAGTAGCTAAGCTGAAAGATCACGCACGACAGATTAGAACCCACCTGATTAAGCTTGGTGCAAAGGGATATTGGGAACAGTTTGAGCAATCGCCAGAGTTTGTGTTTCTGTTCCTGCCGGGTGAGACGTTTTACAGCGCAGCGTTGGAACAGGATCCGAGTTTGATCGAATTTGGGGTTGAGCAACGCGTGATTCTTGCCACGCCGACGACTTTGATTGCCCTGCTCAAGGCTGTTTCCTACGGTTGGAAGCAGGAGCAAATGGCCGCGAGCGCACAAGAGGTGAGCAAACTCGGGAAAGACCTCTACGATCGTCTTCGCACGTTCACGAAACATTTTGAGTCCATCGGCGCGGGACTTAAGCGTGCACTTGATTCCTACAATGATGGGGTGGGCTCACTTGAAGTTCGTGTTCTCAGTACCGCGCGAAAGTTTAAGGAGCTTGGCGCGACCAGGGGCGAAGAGGTTGAAGTTGTAGAACCAATCGACAAGTCGGTCCGCGCTTTGCGGTTCGACGAAGGCGGTTTGTTTCCGGACTTGCTGGAGGAAACCGAAGCGCCAGAAGATGATTCGCTGCCACTGCTCAATGCCAAGGGTGTTGGCGGCGGCGAGAGTTAGTCGGGTGAAACCGTTCAATGAGCCTTCGAAGAGGGCGGAAGACCGCTTCGCGGTCTAAGCGATCTTTCTAACCGGGTCCCCGGGCTCACGCCCGGGGCTATTTTCTTCCGCCCTCTTCGAGGGCTCGTTGAATTGATTCAGCCTCCGAAACCTGTTGGAGTTGAAGTGTCAAGAGAAATCTGGTTAGGCCCACTCCTCGGCGACAATCGTTCACAACTAATCCGGCGCTGCGCGGACCTTATTTCCGAAGGCAAGCCCGATTCGTTTCTCTACCTCGCCGCCTCTCATCCGTTGTTGGAGCTTGTCACCCAGGGCGTACTCGACGGCGTCAGCAATCGTGGCGTTTGGGGTGAACTCCCCGTCTATCTCTTTCGCGGTTTTGTGCGCCGGCTGCTGATGACGGCGGTCGACGAAAACGGACACATTCTCTCGCCGCGAGTTCCTATCGATCAGGATGAACTGCCGTTGAAGCGTAGTCTGGTTTCGCAGATTCTCGCGCGGCTGATGGCGAACGGCCAACTCAGAGCCATCGCGCCGCTTGCCAATCGCGAAGGCTGCGTCAACACCATCGCCACTCTAATTGGTGAGATTGAACGCTCGGCAAAATCACCTGCGGAGGTTGCGGAAATAATTGCAGCCCGAACAAGCGATCTGTCGCCGGATGCTTTGGCAGGTGAAACCCGTGAACGACACGCTCAGCGCGACCTTCACACGCAAAACGATTTCGATCAGGAAGTGGCGCTGATCTATGCGACCTACACAGAACTGCTTGACCGGCACCAACTCACGGAAGCTGATGCGGATCAATTGCGCGCGCTCTCGGTTCTCAAGGGCGAAGTTGATGGGCGATCTTGGAAAGTCCCGATGCTGTCTGAGGTGCAACTGCTCGTGCTTGACGGCTTCTTCGATTTCACACCGGTACAAGGCGAGATTCTGCAGCGACTGATCCCCGCGGTTCCTGAGGTTATCGTCAATCTCAATTACGACGAACGCAACCGGGAAATTTTTCTGCCGTTTCAGGAAACCATCAGGCAGCTTTCGGCAATCGTTCCTTTTGCGGAAAAGCGCAACGCCGGCGAATTGATTCCTGCCGCGGGCGCGCTCGCAGAGTTGCGCCAGAATCTCTTTAATCCTTCCCTACCGGCAGTTTCAGATTCGGAACCGGCTGCCGTTCCGCAGTCTGAGATCAAATACTTCGAATGCGGGGATCGCGACACCGAGATTCGCGCGATCGCCAAGGAGATCAAGCGACTGGTCCTCGATCAGGGTTACAAACTTGCGGACATTGCGCTGGTGGTGCGCCAGCGAGCGGCTTACGCGAAAACGATTGCGCGCGTCATGCGTGAAGAGTCGCTGCCCTGCGACATTGAATCGCGCACTGATGTCAACGACATTCCCGGGCTGCGTGCAGCGCTCAAGCTGTTTGGCATTCTCGATCAGATGTCGCGCGACGAGGCTGTAGCTCCACGAGTTTCAGAACTGGCGGATCTGATCAAGTCGGAATATTTCCGGCTCAACGACAAAGATCTAGCGGCGCTTACGTCACGCTTCGATTTGGAGTTTGGCTCCTTGTCGCGTGACCAGGAGCAGAAACTCGATGCGAAGGAAGAAGAACGACTGAAGAAGCGCTATCGCATCGGCCTTTGGGATGCAGACGCGCTCGAGAATGCGTTCGCTTACGTTGGCAGCGAGCTTCGCGTGAGCAGTTGGCTGGACCGGGCCGCGCGGTTGATCAAAGAACTGCCCGGCGCCGAAGCAACGCGAGAACTCCTGAACATCGATCCGGTCGAGCAGGCGCGCGATCCGGACGAGGCGGATCAGATCGAAAACGCCGAGACTGCCAAAGTTGAGGAAGGCGAACGAAAGCGGCGGCCGTCGCGCGACATTCATCCGGCAACGCTCGGGTGGACGTCGCTGGTCCTCCAGTCGTTTGCGGAAAAGGTCCAGGCGGTGCAGCGTGAAGGAACACCCGCGGCTTTGCGGCTCGCGTTAATGAAATTGCTTGAAGATTTCAGCTTTCGCAAGCAGATTACCCGGCCCATCAGAAGCGTGACTGAAGACGAAGAACTGCCGCAGGCGATGCTCAATTACAACAGCCTCGAAGCGTTGCGGCGCGCTTTTGTCGCGGCTATCAAGAGCATCGACGTGGCCGCGACGATAAGGTCTGAACCACCTGCGTCAGCGGGTGGTAATGGGATGACTATGCTCGCGACCTTTATTGAGGAGGTACGACGTTCACTCAGTTCGCAATCGCAGGCTTACGGCGCGGCGGATCGCGACGGCTTACGCGTGCTGGAAGCAACCGATGTTCGTGGTCTGCGTTTTCGTATTGTCTTCATCGCGGGCTTGATTGAAGGTGGCTTCCCCTTGCGCGCGTCGCGCGATTGGATCTATCCGCATGAAGAACGCGAACGCCTGAAGCGCGACGGCTTGACGCTTGAAGACATCTCGCCGGCGACGCTCTTGAAAGAAGAACACTATTTTTACCAGGCGGCCTGTCGCGCCACCGAGCGGCTCTATCTCAGCCGCCCGCTGGTTCTCGAAGACGACTCCGAAACCGTCGCGTCCTATTACATTGATGAACTCCGGCGCGCGGTCGCGCCTTTGGAGATCGCAGCGGATACGATCCGGCGAGACTACGAAGGCGACGAACTGGAAGAAGTTTCCACGACGAGCGAAATGAAGGTGACGCTGGTGCGACAACAGGAACGCCACGAGCATCGTGGCGAGAAACGAAACCTGTTACCTCCGTCTCAGATTAAACGACTGTTGACGCTGGCGCGCAACGATGGCCACCTCAGCGGCTCGGCGTTGCGTCGCCTTGAGATTGAACGCGAGCGCGCCGGCCCACGCTTCGGGCCTTACGATGGTGAGATAACTGATCCGGATTTGTTGACGTTGCTGCGGCAGAAGTTTGGCGCCGACGCTAAGCACAGCGCGAGCGGGCTCAGTCTTTATGGAAACTGCGCCTACCGCTTCTTCGGGCAGCGCGTGCTGAAGCTGGAGCCGCGCGGTGAAGCGGCGCTCGATCTGCAAGCGATCGATGCGGGCAAGTTGCTGCACGACATTCTGCGTCGCTTCTTTGAACGGCATCGCCGTCAGCGGCTGGCCGATACCGATCGCGAAACGCTACAGCAGGAGTTGCGAGATTTAGCGGACAGTGTGTTTGACGAACACGAGCGCGTGGTGCCGCCACTCAACAAGCAGATTTGGAAAATCGATCGCGAGATTCGCAAGATCCTTTTGGATCAAGTGCTGCTCTATGAGTTGGAGATTCAGGAACTGTCGGCAGCGTCGGGAGTTGTGCCGGCGTATTTCGAACTAGCTTTTGGCGGCATGAAGTCTAATGCGCGCGATCCTAATTCAACTGATGAGCCGCTCGAGTTAACGCGTGCGACATTCGTAGGTGAAGAAACGATAAGAATTAACGGGCAGATTGATCGCGTTGACATCGCCAACGACAACACGCTGATCGCTTACGACTACAAACTTTCGACCGGCTCAACCAAGGACGACATCAAGTCGGGCCGCAGTTTGCAGTTGCCGATCTATATCGAAGCGCTGGAGCGTTTGATATTTCCCGAACACGAAATTGCTGGCGGCGGTTACTACGTGATCCGCGGCGG
>JANLYZ010000327.1:0-11845 GCA_031365905.1 Chloracidobacterium sp.
CAACGATCTGCCGGTGTTGCCGCTGCGCGACATCGTCATCTATCCGTTCATGATCGTGCCGCTCTTCGTTTCGCGCGAGAAATCGATCCGCGCGGTGGACGAAGCGCTGGGCGAGAATCGTATGATCCTGCTCGCTTCGCAGAAAGACCTCGACAAGGAAGAGCCGACTGCCGAAGATCTCTACAAAGTGGGCACGGCGGCCGTGATCATGCGCATGCTGAAGCTGCCGGATGGTCGCATAAGAATACTCGTCCAAGGTCTGGCGCGCGCCGAGATCGAATCGGTAGACACCACCGGGCAGTACATTCGTGGCCGCGTGCGTGTTATGGACGAGGTCCTTCCTCCCGAGCGATCGCTCGAAGTTGAGGCCCTGGTCCGAAATGTTCGCGGTTCGATGGAGAAAGCCATCAACCTGGGCAAGAACATTTCGCCCGAAGTGATGGCAATCATCGCTAATTTGGATGACGCCGGGAGGCTTGCCGATCTGTCTGCGTCCAATCTCGAACTCAAAGTCGAGGATGCGCAGTCGGTCCTTGACATCGCCGACACCACCGCGCGACTGCGGCGTGTAAATGAACTTCTTAATAAAGAGATCGAAGTCTTAACGGTGCAGCAGGAAATAAACACGCAAGCGCGTGCTGACATTGATCGATCGCAGCGCGAGTTTTATTTGCGTCAACAGATGAAGGCGATTCAAAGCGAACTCGGCGAAGGCAACGAGCTGGCAGAGGAAGTGGCGCAGTTTAGAGAGAAGATTGAAAGCGCAGGCATGCCTAAGACCGCCGAGGATGAGGCGCTGCGACAGTTGAAGAAACTCGAACGCATGCATCCCGATGCTGCCGAGACGGCAACGCTGCGAAATTGGATGGAAATCATGACGGACCTGCCATGGTCGAAAGCGTCAGTCGACAATCTCGATCTACTAAAGGCTGAACGCATCTTAAACGAAGATCACTATGGTCTTGAGAAAGTGAAGGATCGCATCATTGAAGCCCTGGCCGTGCGCAAGCTGAAGGAAAAACCCAAGGGGCCGATCCTTTGTCTAGTCGGCCCGCCGGGCGTTGGCAAAACTTCCCTGGGAAGATCGATTGCACGCGCGCTTGATCGTAAGTTCATGCGATTGTCGCTTGGGGGCGTTCATGACGAAGCCGAAATTCGCGGGCACCGGCGCACCTACGTTGGCGCGATGCCTGGCCGCGTCATTCAGTCACTGCAACAAGCAGGCACGAATAACCCGCTAATCATGCTCGATGAGATCGATAAGGTTGGCGCAGACTTTCGTGGCGATCCATCGTCAGCGTTGCTCGAGGTCCTCGACCCCGAACAAAACAACAGTTTCCGCGATAACTATCTCGGCGTCACCTTTGATTTGTCCAACGTGATTTTCATGACGACTGCCAACGTGCTCGACACTATTCAACCGCCGCTGCGTGATCGCATGGAAGTGATTCGCCTGGCCGGTTACACGGAGGAAGAGAAGCGCGAGATTGCGCGGCGTCATCTGCTGCCAAAACAGTTGGACGAAAACGGGGTCACCGCGAAGGATTTGCACATCTCCAGGACTGCGCTGACTGCGCTAATTCAGCAGTACACACAGGAAGCAGGGCTTAGACAACTCGAGCGAGAGATCGGGCGAATCTGTCGCAAGGTGGCGCGGCGAATCGCGGAAGGTCACAAGGGCACGATCAGCGTTTCACAAAAGAACCTGCACGAGTTTCTGGGTGCGCCAAAAATCATTCCGGAAGAAGCCCTCAAGAAGGATCAGGTCGGGGTCGCAACGGGATTGGCCTGGACAGCCGTGGGCGGCGATGTGCTTTTCATCGAGGCGCTAAGGATGAAAGGCAAAGGAAATTTAGTGTTGACTGGGCAACTGGGCGAAGTCATGCGCGAGTCGGCGCAGGCGGCTTACTCCTACGCCAAGTCACGAGCGAAAGAACTTGAGATCAACGAAGAGGATTTTAGCAACTACGACCTGCATATTCACATTCCCGAAGGCGCCATCCCCAAGGATGGTCCTTCGGCTGGAATCACGCTCGCGACAGCAATGGTGTCTGCGCTTGCCGGGAGAGCGATCAGGAAGGACGTCGCGATGACGGGCGAGATAACGTTGCGGGGAAATGTGCTTCCGGTTGGGGGCGTGAAAGAGAAGGTTTTGGCTGCCCTACGCGCGCGAGTCTCAACGATCATTCTGCCGACACAAAACAAACGTGACCTTGACGAGGTTCCCAAAGAGCCTTTCAAAGACATTCGTTTTGTTTTTGTCGACAACATGCGACAGGTCTTTCGCGAGGCGCTGAAAGAGAAGATCATGCCGCCAGTAACCTCCGGTCCGCGACCGCAAAGATTACCTCAGGCAGCCGCGGCCAGACCCGCCTAAATCGTCGATCTCACACGCGAAATGGTGTCCGAGGTTGCGTGGCATTTTATACAACTTTGACACTGATTTTTGAATCTTAAGAGTCGGTTTCTTGACACGAGTTTTGTAGCAGGGTTAGCAGCTGATTAAGTAAGTTGTCTGTCCCAGTTCAAGTGAGAAATTACCAAAATGCTGAACCCTTTTGATTCGTTCAAAAAGCCCTGAGCAGCCCGACTGTGTTTAAGAGGTCCGTATTACTTAAAGGAGTTTTAGAGTCATGAGAGTTAACAAAACGTTTTCCTCCGGACTGGCGACACTAGCATTGATCCTGACGCTATCAGCGATCTCTTTTGCAAAGAATGCCGACAGCAAGTTCGCTAATATCAAGATCAGCAATTTCGGACAGATGGATGAGCGCTTTTATCGTGGCGCCAGGCCGGGCAAGAATGACTATCAGGCTCTCGCCGCCATCGGAATCAAAACCGTGATTGATTTGACGGACAATTCCAGATCGTATGAACAACCTGGTGTTGAGGCCGCCGGACTACGCTACGTCAATATTCCACTGCCTGATAAGAGTTCCCCAACCACAGAACAGATAAGTGCGTTTCTGAAGTTGGTTAACGACGCTGCTACTGGCAAGTTTTTCGTTCACTGCGCCGGAGGCCGACATCGCACGGGCATAATGGGGGCTCTATACCGTTTCAATCACGATCATTGGAACTACGACCAGGCGTACACAGAGATGTTGAAGTACGACTTCTACACCAGCAATGGCCATGGAAAACAGTTGACCTTTGTTCAAGATTACTGGCAGCAATTCCAGGCGAAACAAGTCAAGGCAGGCGTTGCCGCTAATGCCGCCCGGTAACAGCACGTAGAGCAGGTTGATTTGAAAGACAGGGCCGTTCGCATCGAGCGGCACTTTGTCTTCTTGCCGTTTCAGAGACTTCCTCGGGCTAGCAAAGTTTATGGATCTTTCTGCCTCTGTCGTGCGTTTAAGAAGGGCGCACAACCTCCGCAAAGGGACGCGCATCTTTAACTTTTGCCAAACGCAATTCGGTGGAATAGTTCACCATTTTGCCGTTTATTTTAAGTGGGAGGAGTTTGACCCCCGGAACGTCTGTGTGATAACCTCCCGGTGACTTTGGCTTCGCTTTCCGAAGGCATTTTTGGATCATCCAATCCATTGATTCCGAGAAGCTAAGGCCTCGCAAACATTATGGATACTGCGATCGATTCCGGTAATTCGCACTTAATTTCGAAGAGGATAAGACGACTGATGACCACGAACTGCCCCACTTTGATAGCGCGCTTAACGCTATTCGCAGCGCTGGTTCTGCCCGCCGCCGGGGTGTACGGACAGTTGCCTGCTGGGGGTTCGTCTGCTCGCAACATTCAGACTGAGGTTGAGAAATCAGCACCTCGAGTCGCACAGGTTATCAAGAAGGCTGAAGACTCCTTCCGCAAGGGCAAACTCAATCTTGAAGCCGGCAAACGAAGCGAAGCTCGGGATGATTTCGATCAAGCGGTCGATGAGATACTCACCTCCGGCATAGACGTTCGCGCAAGTCAGGACCTCCAAACTTATTACCTGGAGTTAGTCGAACGAATTTATCGCGAAGAAGTCCCGCTCAGTGCGCCAGCGAAACAGGGTGGCAATGTGATCGAGCTGGTCGCTCAGAATGGCCAGAAGACGCCAACGCCGCCGCCAGTTCAGCAAGTCGGATTTGTGGACCAGAAGTTTGAGCCGGCTGAGGGCGACATTCTCGCCAGTCTGGTTCTGACGCCTGAAGAACAAAATGTCTCCCCTGATGATGTGCTCGCACTCGAGCAAGCGAAGCAGAACGTAAACTTCGGCTTCACCGTCAATCCGCTGATCCAACAGTACATCAACTATTACCAGGGCCGTGGCCGCAGCACGATGGAATCGGGCCTGCGCCGGTCTGGGGTGTACATGAAGATGGCGCGGCAAATATTCAAAGAAGAAGGCGTGCCAGTTGATATCACCTGGTTGGGCCAGGTGGAAAGCGCCTGGAAGCCCAAGGCTATGTCATGGGCGGCTGCTTCGGGCTTGTGGCAGTTTGTCCCCGGCACCGGTCGGCAGTTTGGCTTGCGCCAGACAGCCTGGATTGATGAGCGCAATAGTTTTGAACAAGCAACGCGGGCATCTGCCAAATATCTAAAGAGTCTGGCTGCGCGTTACAACGGCAACTGGGAATTGGCGATGGCCGCTTACAACACAGGTGCTGGCAACGTTGATCGCGGCGTCGCGCGTGCAGGCTCTTCTAATTTCTGGGCTATCTATCCTTACATTGCGCAGGAAACTCGCAACTACGTTCCTAATATTCTGGCGACAATCCTGATCGCCAAGAATCCCGATAAATACGGCTTTAAAGGCGTTCGCCCCGACGCGCCGATGGCTTATGACGTTGTGCAAGTCTCAAATTCCACCAGCTTGCAACTCATCGCCGAGTCGACCGATAGCAGCGTTGATTACATTCGCAGCCTTAATCCTGAACTCAGGCGAGACGTCACACCCAAAGGCGAAGCCTACAACGTTCGCGTTCCGCCCGGAAAAGGAAAGCAGTTTTTCGCGCTGCTCAAACGCATCCCGGCTGAACGCCGCGAGACAGCTCGCGTGATTTCAATTGCGCCCGGTGAAGATTTGCAGAATGTTGCCAATCGGACCGGAACCAGCGTCGCTCAGTTGCAGGCAATGAACAGTGGCGTGGATTTGAAGTCCACAAGCAAGCTGGTCATTCCGAACAGCAGCGTTCGTCTAACAATCAACCGGCGCAAGCCCAGCACGGACTCCACCGCTCCAACTTTGACCACGGTCCGAGCCCGCAAGGGTGACACGATTGCCAAGATTGCCGCCGCGAGAAATCTCGATGCGAACGAAGTCGCACGTCTGAATGGCGTGATTGTCGGCGTTGAACTTCGTGCCGGCCAGGAAATCAAACTGCCGGCGACGGCTGCCGCTGCTCCGTCGCGTCGCAGATAAAAACGGAGGCCTTGCTTACGCGCGGGCTTCTGACCACTTTGAAATCCCAACGCGTCTGACTCGTTGTCACCCTCAACGAGTGTGTTTTATTGAGCGCGCTTTCGAGGTAGTTTCGAAGCGCGCTCGAATCGTTTTCACCCTACCCGCTTAACCTAAAATGCTTTTCCACTACCGCTGTTTTTCGCAGAGGACGCAGCTCCTATGCTCTTTCGTACTCTCTCAGCGGCCGTCTATGGCATCAACGCCGATCTCGTCGACATTGAGGTTGACTTAACGCCAGTTCGCGGCGAGGCGGAGTCGCCGCAGTCTGTAACCATCGTGGGTTTGCCTGACGCAGCAGTGCGCGAGTCACGCGAACGTATTCGCGCCGCGATCACTAACTGCGGGTTTTTCTTTCCGTTTCAACGAATCACGATCAATCTGGCGCCGGCAGACGTGCGTAAGGAAGGCGCGAGTTTCGACCTGCCGATCGCGCTTGGCATCCTGGGCGCCAACGGCGACCTCGCAGAAGAGAACAGCCTGATCGAACTCCTGTGCGTTGGCGAGTTATCGCTTGACGGACGTGTGCGCCCGATCAAAGGCGCGTTGCCTATCGCGATCCTCGCGCGCGAGGCGCAGATCAAACACGTGATTCTGCCGGACGAGAATGCCAAGGAGGCGGCGGTAGTTTCTGGAGTCAACGTTTATCCGGTTGCGGACCTCCGTAGTGCCGTCGCACTGGTGGCGGCACTGCGTTCGTCTGAGCCGCCGCAGCCGCTGGTGATTGATCCGGCTGAAATCCTCGCACGCGCCGCAATCTACAACGTGGACTTTCGCGAGGTGCGCGGCCAACTCTCCGTAAAGCGCGCGCTTGAAGTTGCCAGTGCCGGATCACACAACATCCTGCTCATTGGTCCGCCAGGTTCGGGCAAGACAATGCTCGCGAAGCGTCTGCCGACGATTCTGCCACCGCTGGAGTTTGAAGCTGCGCTTGAGCTGACTAAAATTCATTCGGTGGCCGGATTAACGGGCCGCGCGGGACTCGTAACCGAGCGACCGTTTCGCTCTCCGCATCACACGATCAGCGACGCCGGGTTGATCGGAGGTGGCGCCGTGCCGCGGCCGGGTGAAGTGTCGCTGGCGCAGCATGGCGTATTGTTCCTCGACGAATTGCCGGAGTTTGACCGTAGTGTTCTGGAAGTGTTACGACAACCGCTCGAGGATCAGAAGGTGACGATCAGCCGCGCAGCGATGTCATTGACCTTTCCCGCTTCGTTCATGCTGGCAGCGGCGATGAACCCGTGTCCCTGCGGATTTTGGAATGACCCAACGCGCGAATGTCGCTGCTCGCCTTTGCAGATTCAGCGCTACGTAGGTCGCATATCGGGTCCACTGCTTGATCGCATCGACATACACATCGACGTTCCCGCCGTGAAGTTTCGCGACCTTACTGGCGATGCTCCACCTGAAACTGACGACTCGGCCACTATCCGAGAACGCGTAATTCGGGCGCGGGAGCAACAGCGCGATCGACTGGCGGAGGACAGAATCTTTTCGAACGCCGAAATGACTCCCCGCATGATTCGTCGTCACTGCCGCATCGACACGGATAGCGAACAAATGCTCGAGCGGGCGATGACCCGCCTCGGCTTGTCAGCACGGGCTTATGACCGTATCCTGAAAGTCAGCCGCACAATTGCAGATTTGGAGAGTTCCGAAGAGATCCGCTCCGCACACGTAGCCGAAGCGGTGGGTTATCGTTCACTCGATCGCACTTACTGGACGTGAGCGTCAGTTGAAGGAAAATGTTGCTGCGGCTGAGGAAATTCAATATCTTTTGGGTCGGGTAAGGCAACGACGCGCTTAAAGCGCCGCATCACACCCGCGTTGAGGGCGACCACACACCTCGCAAATCCCGTTTCGGAAATTTGCAGGAAAAGGGCCGCCGTTCCTTGAAAACGCGCGCTCGTGATAAGGCCGGGGCGAACAAGCGTTAAAGATGGAAATCTCCAAGATTGAAATCTTCATGGCTTGCCCTAATACGAACACGTGACCGCAGCCGAAATCGAGACGCAGCCGGAGACGGATTACGCGCTGGCGCAGAAGTCAGCCGGAGGCGACATGGCCGCCTTCGAGCAACTTTACCAGCGGCATAACCGCCGGGTTTATTCGCTCTGTTTGCGTATGACCAGCAACGTCTCGGAGGCGGAAGACCTCGCTCAGGAAGTCTTCATTCAGCTCTTTCGAAAAATTGGGAGCTTTCGTGGCGAGTCAGCCTTTACCACCTGGCTGCACCGGTTGACCGTCAACCAGGTCTTGATGCACTTTCGCAAGCGCGGCGTCAAGATGGAGCAGACGACGGACGACGGCGAAACGCCGATACAGATAGTCAAAGGCACGGAAAATCCCAATGCGATGCCAGTAGTGGATCGCATTGCACTGGACAAGGCTATTGCCCAACTGCCGCCCGGCTACCGCACGGTCTTCACCCTGCACGATATTGAGGGACACGAACACGAAGAGATAGCGAGAATGCTGGGTTGTTCGGTTGGAACTTCCAAGTCGCAATTGCACAAGGCGCGAATGAAATTGCGCGGACTCCTGAGGCAACAGAAGACTAAAGACTAGCTTCCAACGGAAACAGCCCCAGGGTTTCAAGCCGGTAAGGAAGTGGTTTTGAACAAGAAGTTTTTGAACGCAGTCTCCCCTCGATTGCTTGAAAACCAAATTGCCACGCCCGGCCACGTGGTCGTTACGAGTAACGAAGCAGCCGGCAGGTTAGAGGTTATAAGACAATGAACTGCGAGAAGTGTCAGGATCTAATCAGCGATTTTCTTGATGGTGCCCTAAGTCACGAAGATCAAAAAACGCTCAACGCGCACCTTGGCGAGTGTCTCGAATGCGCCGACGTGCGCAACGATCTGCAATCGATCGTCGGTTTTTGCCGCACGCAGCGTGGCGAATATGTTTCGCCTCCGAATGAGAAAGCGTTGTGGCAGCGCATTCGTAATATGGTCGAGTCGGGCGCCGGTTCCGTCGCGGTGGCGACCGCGCCCGCCCGACAAAAATCCTGGTCAAACTGGGTGGGTCGAAGCTGGGAACTTTCGTTTGGCCAATTGGCTGCGGCAGCGGCTGCGATTGTTTTGGTAGTCTCGCTTTCAACCATAGTTGGTTTACGGCGGATTCAAGGTGGAGACACCGCCAAGTCCGGTGGATATATTGGGCCGGCGAATTTGAGCCTGGCAGCTGCGAGCGTGCACGAACGCGTTGCGAAACAACAGCAGTTGATCTCTTATTGGAACGAACGCGTGGAATTCAACAAGGCGCGCTGGAGCCCGCAAATGCGGGAGACCTTCGACCGAAACCTTGCGGTGATCGATCAAACCGTTAACGACTCGATGAACAGCTTGACTCAGAATCCGCACGACGAAGTTTCCGAAGAAATGTTGAATGCGGCGCTCAACGAAAAACTTTCGCTGTTGAAAGAGTTTGCCGAACTCTAAGCAGCAAGATGTTTGGTTAATTATCGACCGCTGAAACAAGACTGAAAGATCCAAGGTTATTGCGTAACCCGACGTTAATTAGAATGCGAATATTGCCCGCCCGATTTAAAGTCCCCTGTCTTCGTTCCTGTCCGGCACTCGTGGTGTTCGCCGCCTTGCTCGTCTGCGGCGCGCTGGGCGCGAGATCAGTTGATGCTCAGCAACGCCTGTCGAAACGATATCCGACGGGAAAAAACGTTCACATCACGCTCAAGAATATCTCCGGCACGATCACCGTCGAGTCGTGGAACCGCGACGAGATCAAGCTGACGGCAACTTTTGATTCGCCTAAAGCTAACATCGCACCGCGCCAGGACGGCGATGTCTTGAGCGTTGACATGATGGCCGACAATCGCGGGCGCAGCGACGTCGGCGACGTGAATTTCAATCTGCAAGTGCCAGTCAATTCTTCCGTTGATCTACAAACCAAACGCGGTCAGATTACTGTTACTAATATTCGTGGCAAGCTCGTAAGCGCCCATGTCTCCCTGGAAGGTGACATCGTCTTAAACGGCATTAGCGCTAATGAGGTCTACGCCCAGAATACCATCGGCAATATTCACTTCGACGGTGAATTCGCGAGTGGTGGCACCTATCGCTTTCAATCAAGCAAAGGTGACATAACCATTCGCATTCCCGCAGACTCGGCTTTCAATCTCGACGCCTCCGCGCCAAACAAGAAAATTGCTTTAAACGAATTTTGGAATAATGGTTTTAGGAGCCTGGGGGACGGACGTAAGTTGCAGGGAGATGTTGTTGACGGCCGTTCCAGGGTTTACGTAACAAACTTCCAGGGCAGCATTACCTTTCTTCGTCGTTAGGATTTGGCTCCTCCCGAAGTATTTTTGCGGGCGCTCTTGATCGATATGATTTAGAGCGCCCGAATTGTTTTTTCGCCTGTTCATCGTTCATCGTTCATTGAATGATTGGATGATAGTATCGTTTGCGTCGGGTCGGCTGTTCGCGTCACGCAAGTAAACTGAAATGGGTAACCAATGAAATCTTTGTCTATCCGTGCCTTTGTTTATGCGATCATCGTCCTCGCATTCCCGCTTGCAATCACTGCTCAGAAAAAAACGCCTGAGCCTAACCACGCTCCGCAGCTTGTCCGCATCACCACGAGGCATGAAGTGCGGCGGTTTGCTTATGGCGGCACGCTGACGCTCATCGGCCCGCCGGAGAGTTCGATAACCATCGAGGGCTGGCCGCGTAGTGAAGTAGACATCAGCGCCGAAATACAATTGCGCGCCGACACCGAAGCGGATTTGGATTTGCTGGCCGCAGTCAATACTTTCGTGCTTGACGAAGATGCGAACCACTTGCGGGTGCTCAGCACGGGAACGCACGATAAAGCGTTCATGCGTTCGGTCGCGAAGAAATTTCCCAAGACTCTTTTGGGACTGCCCTGGCGAATCGACTACAAGATTCGTGTGCCCTTTGCAATTGACCTGGACATCAACGCGGGCCGCGGGCCGGTCAGTATCAGCAACGTAGAAGGCAATGTCCAACTCAACGCCGCTAACAGCGTGACTAGCCTGAATCTCATTGGCGGCACAGTCACCGCAACGATCGCAATCGGCGCGGTGAAGCTCGAGGTTCCAGCGCGGAGTTGGCGTGGAGTTGGCGCTGAGATTCGGGTTGCGTCGGGAGATATCGAAGTCGCGATTCCAACCGGCTTCAGCGGAGCCTTCGACGCGGAAGTCTTACGCGCAGGGAAGATTGACAACTCATACGAGGGACTTGAGTCGCGCAACACCCCAGGGCTCGGACCGCGAAAGCTGTCCGCTCGCGCCGGCGCCGGCGGAGCTGCGTTTAATTTCACAGTCGGCGACGGCGTAATCGTAATTAAGAAGCAAACAGTAGTCAGCAAACAGTAAGCAGCAAACCGCCTATTGCAAAGCGGCGAGTTGCGCTCTGCCGAATGAATGCCCGCCGGCTGTTTGCTGTCAACTGTTTGCTGTTTGCTGAGGCCTCGCGCTATTCTCTCGACTCATCACAGGTCCCAGGCTTACCGACAACATGAGCATAAAATCAGACAAGTGGATTCGTCGCATGGCGACCGAGCACAAGATGATCGAGCCGTTCGAACCGGGCCAGGTCAAGGAATTGAATGGTAGGAGAATCGTCTCTTATGGCACTTCGAGTTATGGTTACGACATCCGCTGCGCGGACGAGTTCAAACTCTTCACGAACCTCCACAGCACCATCGTTGATCCGAAAGAATTCGATGAGAAAAACTTCGTCGACGTCAAAGGCGAGTTTGTAGTAATTCCGCCAAACAGCTTTGCGCTCGCTCGCACCATTGAATACTTCCGCATCCCTCGCAACGTGCTCACCGTCTGCCTCGGCAAGAGCACTTATGCTCGTTGCGGGATTTTGGTCAATGTCACGCCCTTCGAACCTGAATGGGAAGGCTATGTGACGCTCGAGTTTTCAAACACCACTCCGCTACCCGCCAAGATTTATGCCAATGAAGGCGTCGCGCAAGTTATCTTTTTCGAATCCGACGAAGACGATGTCTGCGAAACCTCCTACAAAGACCGCGGCGGCAAATATCAAGGCCAACGCGGCGTGACACTTCCCAGGCTTTAGTGAGCGATGACACGACTCGCCATGGATTACGTTAACCTTGGACAAAGCGGTCTTAGAGTCTCCCGCATCTGTCTCGGCTGCATGACCTACGGTGTGCCGGATCGCGGCGCGCATCCGTGGTCTCTCGACGAAGAAAAGAGCCGCCCCTTCATCAAGCGGGCGCTCGAACTCGGGATCAATTTCTTCGACACTGCCAATGCGTATTCTGACGGCACGAGCGAAGAGATCGTCGGCCGGGCGCTGCGCGACTTCGCACGCCGCGAAGAAATCGTACTTGCCACCAAGGTGTTTTTCCCGATGCGCGAAGGAGCCAACGCGCGCGGCCTCTCGCGCAAGTCAATCATGATTGAAATCGATGCCAGCTTGCGC
>JANLYZ010000329.1:0-1642 GCA_031365905.1 Chloracidobacterium sp.
TCGCCGCGAACAGGACAGAAGAATCGGGCTGGTGCCAACCATGGGCGCGCTGCATGAAGGTCATCTCAGTCTCGTGCGGGAAGCGCGCCGGATGTGTGACATTGTTGTTGTATCAGTCTTTGTAAACCCGACGCAGTTTGGACCCAGCGAAGACTACGAACACTACCCGCGCGATTTAACCAAAGATACGGCGCTGCTGACCGACTACAACGTCGACTACATCTTCGCGCCGGCCGCGGAAGAAATCTATCCGAAAGAGTTTTCCACCTACGTAAATGTGGGTGGACTTTCAAAGTTGCTCGAGGGCGAATCGCGTCCCGGCCACTTTCGCGGTGTCGCCACGGTCGTCGCCATTCTGCTCAACACCGTGCGCCCTGACTTCGCTTTCTTTGGACAGAAGGATGCGCAACAAGCGGTGATTATCAAGCGCATGGTGCGCGACTTGTCTTTCGATACCGAGATTGTTGTCCTGCCGACCGTGCGTGAAGATTCCGGATTGGCGATTTCGTCGCGCAATCTCTATCTCGACGCCGAAGAGCAACAGTCGGCAGCGGTGATACATCAGGCGCTGAAGCAGGCAAAACAGGCTTACAAGAAGGGCGAACGGCACGCCGCCAAGTTGATGGAGGTTGTGCGCTCGACGATTGAAACCGAGCCGCGCGTGCGCTTGGATTACGTGAGCGTGGTCGATGCCGAGACGCTGGAGAAGCTGGATAAACTTGATGAGCGCCCCATGCTGATTGCGGCCGCAGCTTACGTTGGCAAGACGCGCCTGATCGATAACACGATGCTGAATAAAGCGAAGAAGGATGCGGCTACAACGAAGAGTTGACCTGGTGCGATGATGAAAGCAATAGTGGCCGGATCAATTGTAAGAACGCTCCTCCTAATATTGATTTGGGCTCTATTTTGCTCCGCACAAACATCTCAACCCAGGACCGTCCTTGATTACTACAACTTGCTTCCCGACAAGTTTTTTGAGGCAGATCGGACGCAAAGGGTCCATTGGATGTTGGATCCCAAGCGCGGGGCGATCATCGACCTAAAACACGGCTACCTCTTCGCGCCTGGTGATGGTGCTCAGACTGACGTTTACCTAACCCTGTTCAAGAAACGCGGCGGAGGCTATTTGATAGTCGTGAAGCATTATGCTTCCGACACTCAAGACTTTAACTACCTGGAAGCCTATGTTTACCGGGACAGCTCATGGACCGAAGTGACAAAATCGGTGCTGGGAGTCAAGATTAGTGAGGAGCTGAAATATGAGTTGCCTCGTTACGGCCGGGCGATACGGGTAAGAACCAGGAAAGGCAGACGGCTATACGATCTTGTTTGGTCCGGCGAGAAATTTCGATTACGGAAGTAGCGGCAGATATTGTTTGACGGTTCAAGAAATAAATCCCAAGTCTCTTTTCTTTTGAATGGCGAGTCTGCCGAGGTAGCCTTCGCCCCGCACAAAACACTGCTCGAAGTGTTGCGCGAAGATCTGGGTCTGATGGGAACCAAGCACGGTTGCGAACTCGGCGAGTGTGGCACGTGCGCGGTGCTCGTGAACGGACGCTCCATTCTTTCGTGTTTGATGTTGGGTCTGGATGCGGAAGGACAGGAAGTCAAAACGATCGAAGGAATGGCTAATGGGGCC
>JANLYZ010000334.1:0-7822 GCA_031365905.1 Chloracidobacterium sp.
TAGTCAACGCGTTCGTCCTTGTCCCACCATCTTTGAGTCACGAACCACGCAACACCGGGAAATACGAAGAGGGCACCAATCGCGATGGCAAGTGTGCGAGCTGACCAGCCGAAACGATCGAGCAGTTCGCCAGTGACATAATTGGAAATGGCCATCGTTAGTGTAAACAATGCCAACTCCGCAGCAAAGACGCGCCCGCGAAAGTCGTCGGCAACTGTGCGTTGCAAGAGCACCGTCGAGAAGACCCAGAGAATGCTGCCACCGGTGTGGGCCAAACCGAGAACGATGAGCGCGATCACAAAACTTGTTGCCCAGCCAAAGGCGATATAGAAAGCGCCGCCGATAAGAAACGCGATGCCGATCGAAACCTGCATGCGTTGCTTGCCATCGCCCGAAAACCGGCGAGCAACTAGGGGTCCAACTGCGGTACCTATCCCCCGCGCCGCATAAAGAACACCGATGCCCGTGGCCGCATCCCTGCCGACCGGGAAAATCTTCGCGCCGAAAACTGCCAGCAGTGTCAAAATACCGCCGCCCATACCCCAGGCCGGTTTCACCAGCAACAGAGCCAACACGCGCGGCCGGCGTTTTACGTAGCGCGCGCCTTCAATCGTCTGGGTGATGCCCAGCGCCCGGCCCAGCGTCAGCTTGCTCTTTTCGCGCGGTGGACGTTTGGGCACACGCACGCTCGCGATCAGTGCTGCCGACAAAAGATAGGTCAGGGCGTCTAGAATGAAGGCGACGTCGGTGCCGAACCAGCCAGTAACTAGCCCGCCGATAGCCGCACCCAGCGTCAGCATCGCTGACCAGGTGACGGAAGAGATGGCGTTGGCAGCAACCAACTCGCGGTCAGAAACAATGGAAGGGATGATCGCGGTCTTGGCGGGTTCAAAAAAAGTTGAAATCGAGAGTTGCAGGACCGTTAGAAAATAAATGATCCACAACTGATCCGCGCGGCGAACAAATAAAAAGCCCAACACCACCATCGCCCGCGATAGATCGGAGACGATCATGATCGAGCGGCGACTAAACCTGTCCGCGACGACTCCGGAAAGCGAGCCGACCAAAAAGCTCGGCACGAAACGAGCCACTAACAGAAGACCCACCGCGCGGCCCGATCCGGTCAGCTTCCAGATGATCGTGTAGAGAGCGATCGTGTCAAACCAATCGCCCATCTGGCTGGCTACCTGGCCCAGCCAAACCTGGCGAAAGCTGCGGTTGCCGCGCAGCAGTTCAACATAACCTGCGGGCCGGTTTGTTTCCAGATATTTGCTGGATGAGTCCGTCACTCTAATTTACTAAATGTAGGGGCACGGAATGCCATGCCCCTACCACTTGCAATTGTTTGTTTGTCAGCGAAGACGAAGGGTGCCCGTTCGCTTAAAGGTTTGTCAACCGCGATGATTGAGCAGTTTGACCCGCAGCTTTCCAATCTGACCTGTCAGGATGATTTCACTCGCGTCAATCGCGAAGCTTCACAATGATCGTCCAGCAGAATCTCCAGCAACTCCACTGATGAATCACTCAAGTGACGTGCGTTAGTGCGCGGCACGACAATTGACAAAGGGGATTGCGCGGCTGAGAAGCTCAGCGCTTCACGGGCTCTCCGCACGGAGTCCGAGCCGCCACAATTTCTGGAATTGAATGGCTGTATGTGACTGCCACTCAATTTTGACAAGACTCTCACCCAGCAAGGCAAGCCCGAATGCTTGCCCGCTTGCCCCGCATTTGGTCCGGCAGCAAAGCTGATTGCCCCAGCTTTGCTTGCCGGCCAAAAAAGGATCGGCGATCCAGTTGCCGGTCACGCGGAGAATTGGGAATGGGAGTCGATTCGCTTTTTATACAGCCGCGAGAAGTTGAGGAGCGTGAATGAACCTGCTCGACATGACGGATTACACAAAGGTTGGAAATCTCCCAGCAAGGCCCTACCGGTTTTTTGTTCTTGCCGGTGTAGCGCTCATTGCTGCCTGGGCTATCCATCAGGCGTATTCATTGGCGCTCTTGAGCATCGCGACAGTTGCGGTCGCGCAAATGATTCATATGGCCTGGTCACGCCTTAGCGCCAAGACGCGCGAAAGCGAAGAGCTGAACCGCTTACATTTCGCTACCGCGGAGGCGCTGGCTACAGCAATTGACGCCAAAGATCAGACCACGCATTGCCACGTTCGTCGCGTACAAATTTACGCCGCCGGATTAGGAGAAGTCCTGGGTCTCGCAAAAGCGGAAATCGCCGCACTAAAAGCCGGAGCGCTGCTTCACGACATCGGGAAGCTGGCGGTGCCGGCGCACATCATTAACAAACCTGGCCGCCTGACGCAGGCCGAGTTTGAGAAAATGAAAATCCACACCAGCGTCGGCGCACAGATTCTCAGCCGCGTTGATTTTCCCTATCCAGTTATACCAATCGTCCGTCATCATCACGAACAATGGGACGGTCTCGGCTATCCCGACGGGTTAAAGGCGGAACAGATTCCGATCACCGCGCGAATTATATCCGTAGTGGATTGCTTCGATTCGGTAAGAGAGGATCGCCCGTTTCGGCGCGGCATGATGCGCGACGAGGCGATAGCATTTCTACTCCGCGGGTCGGGAAATCATTTCGATCCAAATGTGGTGGACTTGTTTATCAAACATCTGCCGCGTTTCGAGGCGCAGATTGCCGCCACGGGCCTCGCGCAGCAACTGCCGCCGCCGAGCGACGCGCAGGAACCGCTGGCCCTAACCGAAGTAGATATGGCCCAAACGCGGGAGCGCGGCGCTTACATGGCCTACGATCAAATCAAGAGCGCCCACCAGGAGGTCTACGCGCTTTACGAAATTGCGCGGACCTTTGGATCTTCGCTTAGCATGCGCAATACAGTGGAAGTCCTGGTAGACAAAGTTGGACACGTGGTGCCGTTTCAAACGTGCGTGGTTTATCTCTACGACGAATTGAAAGGCTATGCCACCGCGGCTCACGTTGCCGGCCGCAACGCGCAGGTTCTTTCCAGCAAGTGTGTTGCACCCGGCGAGGGCGTCACCGGATTCGCCCTGGCGAATCGCAGCGCCGTCAATCAACTGCACCCGAGCCTGGACTTGGCCGGTCTCGAAATCGAGCGCGAATACCGCTCGATGGCTTCGCTGCCTTTGTTCAAAGACGATCTGCTGCTGGGCGCACTGTCAGTCTATTCAACCGAGCTGGAGCAATATACTGAAGACCACATGCGTTTGCTGGAGACGGTCACCAGGTTGGCTTCTGATGCATTGTCGAATGCGATGCAACATGCCGAAGCCGAATCGAACGCGCTGACGGATCAACTCACCGGCTTGCCCAACGCGCGTTACATGGCCCTGCGTTTTGACGAAGAAGCTTCCCGAGCGCGCCGCAATGCGCGGCCATTCCAGGTAGTGATGCTTGACCTCGACGACTTCAAAATCGTCAACGATACCTTTGGACATAAAGTCGGCGACAAGATGCTGCGCGAGATGGCACGAATCATTCAGGGTCAACTTCGCGAATACGATTTCCTCGCGCGTTACGCTGGGGATGAGTTTGTCGCGATTGTGCAGGAATTGGTTGGCCCGCAGGTTGAAGACCTAATGCAGCGAATCGAAACTGCCGTTTCCGAGTTTTCACTTCAGGTGCGCGGTGGCGGTCAGGCGCGGGTGGGCATCAGCGTTGGCACTTCGACCTTCGATGTAGATGGCGAGACGTTGGATCAACTACTCGTCGCTGCCGACCAGGCCATGTATCGCGCCAAGTCAAACCACAAACTGGACAAGCTCTCAACGCGAGCAACCGCCCCTGGCTTTAAGGCCGAGAAGCTGATTGAGATTGGGCTCGACGATCTGTTGACTTCGGTTAACTAAGTCAACTCAAGCTCGTTCTCACAGGCCCGAAGGGCCGACATTCAATAGCCGCGCCCGTAAGGGGGTGGTCAAAAAACTCCCAAAACTGATGAGCGCCGAAGGTGCGGCACATGCGAGGCTTGCTGGTCAGCCCGCCGGATACTGTCGGCCCTTCGGGCCTAAATACAATCAAGACGCCTCAACCACGCCCTCACGGGCGCGGCTATTGAATAACGGCCCTTCGGGCCTGCCTCGTTCCGCTTTCCTCCAATTCAATAGTCTTGACATTCCTATGCGCATCGCTTTCAATCGATAGTTGGAGGTGCGTCGGTGTCTTCGGGTAAACCGATGAGACGCGCGCAGGCTCCAGGCTTCCTGGTCACCCAGACCAGCCACGCGGTTCCGAGATTGATGCATGCCTTCAGCTACTACCCCCACACAAGCAGCGACCGTCCTCGTTGTTGACGACGACGTCAACATGCGCGAGCACCTGCGCAGCATATTCGAAACAGCCGGGTATCGTGCGCTGAGCGCTGGAGAGACTGCGTCGGCGCTGCGCCTGCTACAGACGGAACCGTGCGATCTCGTCTTAATCGATCTGGCGTTATCGGAGGTTGACGGCCTAGCGCTTTGCAGATTGCTGCGCGCGCAGCCGGCGACGAGTAAGTTGCCCGTGATAACGCTGGCCCACGACGACACCGATAGTCAGAAGCAGGAAGCCTTCGCTGCCGGCGCCGATGATTACATTGCCAAGTCATCGTCCGCGGCTGAAATCGTTTCGCGATCCACCGCCCACTTGCGTGCAGCACAGCGAGAGTGGGAACTGATTGGCAGCAATCGTGAACTGAGATTTCTCGCGGACCTGGGTCGCGGACTCCTGCGAACGCTTGAGCCTGATCAGTTAGTGAACCGAGTTGCCGGCGCCACCTACGAAGGAACCGGCGCGGCCTTGTGTGCCGCGTTCATCAGTCTTGGCGACGAGAGTGAAGCAGCTTGCGTCTTCGACCGCGAGGGAAGCGCGGAAGGACCGGGCCTGCTGGAAGTTGCTCGACTAAAGAGTTGGCTGACGGCCATCACCTCCGCCAGCGACACGCCGTTACTAATCACTGACAAAAGCAAGTTTCTGCTGCTCGACGGAGAGCACGCGGTGGAGTATGCAGCGCCGCTCAGGTTTGGCGGTCGTCCCAAGGGCGCGCTGATAGTTGCGTTTGATAAACGTGAAGATTGCGACGACACCGTTTGCCGCCTGGTGGACGCTGCGGCGCAACAGGCCGCACTGGCCGCTCGCATTTCCAGTCTGTACCAGGCGGCGCGTGAAGCCTCGGCCAATTTAACGATCGAAGTTGAGCGACGCACCGCGGAAGTGCAGGCGCAACGCCGCTTCATCGAAGCGATCATCGATAGCCTGCCGCTTTCGCTCTATGCCATCAACCGCGATTTCGAAATCGTTGCCTGGAACCGCAACCGTGAACTCGGTGAGCTGGGCATCCCGCGTGGCTCAGTGTTGGGAAAAAATATCTTTGGCGTTCTGACTCGCCAGAAACGCGATTTGCTCGAAGGCGAATTCGCGCGCGTGTTTGCGAGCGGGGAAATCCAACGCGTTGAAAACACCACCGCGCTCGCAAACGGTGAATTGAAGCATTGGTTGATCAGCAAGATCCCGATGTGGATTGATCGCAGCGGCGAAGTGTCGCACGTGATTGCAATCGGCGAGGACATCACTGCGCGCGTGGAAGCGAATCGCGCGGTCGCGCGCGCTGAGAAGCTGGCGGCAATTGGACGCCTGGCCGCGGGCGTAGTTCACGAAATAAATAATCCGCTGGCCACCATCTCGGCCTGTGCTGAAGCCCTTGAATCCCGCGTCAGCGGCGGTGAGTTCCAGGATTCGCCGGGCCTGGACGACCTGCGTGAATACCTCGGCTTGATTCGCAGCGAGGCTTTTCGTTGTAAGACGATCACCAACGGACTATTAGACTTCAGTCACACGCGCTCGAGTGAACACGTGCTGGTGGACCTTGCTGACGTGATCTCTTCAGCCGCTCGTCTGCTCGGTCATCAGCAGCGCGGCGAGCAGGTGGAATTTCAAATCGACACGCCGGATGATTTGCCGCGCGTTTCCGGCGATGCCGGACAATTGCAACAGGCAGTCATAGCGCTCGCGACGAATGCGATCGACGCGATGCCGGATGGTGGCGTGTTGAAGATCAGCAGCCGCGAAAATGGGAGCACGGTGTTGGTCGAAGTGAGCGACACGGGCGTAGGCATTGCGCAGGAAAATATTACTAAAATCTTTGAGCCGTTCTTTACAACCAAGGAGATTGGCAAGGGAACAGGTCTTGGCCTGGCGGTTTGTTATGGTATCTTAACGGAGCACGACGGCAGCCTTGACGTGCAATCTACCCCGGGAGTCGGCACTACCTTTACTATTTCGCTTCCAGCAATAAGCAGTGACGCGGAGTAACGCAAACTGTTAGTTTGCGGCCAAGCGAAGAGGATTGACTACCATCTGAACCCGATCGCAAACTAACAGTTTGCGTTACAAAGGGAAGCAGTGACGGAGAACCGCAGGCTTGAGCGAACAAAGAACAGCACGAATTTTAATCGCTGAGGACGAAGCCAATCTGCGTTTGGTGTTGCAGAAGGAATTGGAACGTCTGGGCTATCGCGTGCAGGCCGCGCCCGATGGTGAAGCTGCGTTGCGCAAACTTGAAGAGAGCAACGTTGACGTGTTGCTCTGCGATATCAACATGCCGCGCATCGACGGGATGGAAGTTCTGCGCCGCGTTCATCAAAGGCCCAATCCTCCGGAAGTGATCATGCTCACCGGGCAGGCAACAGTCGAAACGGCAGTTGAGGCGATGAAGTTAGGCGCCTACGATTATCTCACCAAGCCATACAGCATCACTGAACTCGATGTGCGCGTGAAGCAGGCCGCCGAGAAACGCCGTTTGCGTGTGGACAATCTGCGTTTGCGTGAACAACTCGCGCGGCAGTCGGGCTTGCCGGAGATCGTTTCCGTATCCGCGGCGATGACTGAAGCAATTCGCCTGGTCGAACGCGTGGCGCCTTCCGAGGCCTCAGTGTTGATAACCGGCGAGTCGGGCACAGGCAAGGAACTGATCGCGCATGCGATTCATCGTTTGTCACCGCGCGCTGATGGTTCGTTCATCGATATTAACTGCGCGGCGTTTCAGGAGTCGTTGTTGGAGTCGGAACTCTTCGGTTATGAGGCTGGCGCGTTTTCAGGCGCCAAAGGACGCAAGCTCGGATTGATCGAACTCGCCGACGGCGGCACCTTGTTTCTGGATGAGGTTACTGAGCTGCCGGCGCAGCTTCAGGCGAAACTGCTGAGGGCGATTGAGACGCGAACATTTTTCCGCGTGGGTGGCGTGCGCAAGGTTGAAGTTAACGTGCGCATTGTGGCGGCGACGAATCGCAACCTCGATTCGGTGGTTGCCAACGAGTCCTTCCGTTCCGATTTGCTCTACCGCATCAACGGTTTCCAGATTGACCTCGCGCCCTTGCGTGAAAGACCAGAAGACATCGAGCCGCTGGCTCGTCATCTTCTGGCGGATGTTGGCGGCACACCCGCGCCGGAACTTGAACCGGCGGCGCTCGATGCGTTGCGTGCCTACAGGTGGCCCGGGAATGTGCGCCAGTTGAAAAACTGTCTTGAGCGCGCGGTGATTCTTTCCAACAATGGCCGCATCACGATTAATGAGCTGCCACCCGAGGTCGTGCGACCGGCAGCTCCGGCGGCGACCTTTGCCGGTCCCACTCCGCCGCCGGGCACGCCAGTTGATTTCAACGCAGGAGCAAATTCGTTCGCGCCGGTGTCTGCGCCTACTTCACTGCGCGACGTCGAGCGTCAACAAATTCTCTCGGCGCTCGAACAAACCGGCTGGCATCGTGGCAAGACCGCTGAAATTCTCGGCATCTCTCCCTCAACACTCTATCGCCGGCTGCGCGACTACAACCTCGAACGCCGCAACGG
>JANLYZ010000344.1:0-20446 GCA_031365905.1 Chloracidobacterium sp.
TCTGAGGCCACCCGCTTACGCAGGTGGTTCTGACTTTTGCGCACCGCATCTCAAGAGCGTAATATTCTTTTGCCCCTCTTCACTACCCCCGGAATTTTTCAGCGTGCCAGGAGAAGTTGTATATGAGGGCAAGCAACGTTCGGTTCATCAGTTCAAACAGTAGCGGCAGAATCCGCCGGCGCAACTTGATTTTGGCGGCGCTGGCCTTTGTCTTCGGGGTAATCATCTCTGCGCCAACGCCCGTCGGCCGTGCGGCCGGGCCATCGGTGGTCGCGTTCAGCTCCAGCACTTACAGCGTGCAGGAAGACATGACGTTCAAGACGATCACAGTCGTGCGCACCGGCGACGTTTCCGGACCGGCAACTGTCGATTACAAGACGGCGGATGTTAGCGCTTCCCAGCGCACTGATTACACCGGCGCTATCGGTACGCTACGCTTTGCCGCGGGCGAGTCGAGCAAAACTTTCGACGCTCTCATAAGCGAAGACATCAAGCTTGAGGGCACGGAGACATTCACAATTACGCTCTCGAACGGCACCGGTCAGGCTTTGCTCGGCAATCCGTCAACAACCACCGTCAGCATCATCGACGATCCAATTGAGACCGGGCCAAATCCAATCGACTTCAACGACATTTTTGTGGGCCAGCACTATCACGACTTCCTGGCGCGTCAGGGCGACGCGTCGGGCCAACCCTTTTGGGAAAGCCAAATTTCGGTTTGCGGTTCGAACCAAGCCTGCATTGATGATCGCCGCACGAATGTCTCAGCGGCCTTCTTCCTGTCAATTGAATTCCAGCAGACGGGTTACTTCGTCATACGCGCTCATAAAGGCGCTTTCGGTAACAGCAAATCGAATCCACGCTACTTAACGTTTATGCGCGATCAGCGTCGCGTCGGCGAAGGGGTGATCGTTGGGAACACCGGCTGGCAAGCGCTACTCGACGCTAACCGACAGGCATTTCTCGAGGAGTTTGTCTCGCGTTCCGAATTCGTTGCCGCCTTTCCGCAAGGCGTTAACGTATTTACCTACGTCGACACGCTGTTCGCGAATGAGGGTGTAACGCCAACGACGAGCGAGCGGCAAGCGGCCATCAACGCTTATGGAACCGGCAACACCCTGGGGCGTGCGGCCGCGCTCAAGAGCATCCTCGAAAGTGATAGCGTCTTTACCACGCAGTACAATCCCGCTTTCGTTCTCATGCAATACTTCGGTTACCTGCGCCGCGATGCTGACGACGCGCCTGACAACAACTTTAACGGTTACGATTTCTGGCTGAACAAAATGAACCAGTTCAGCGTGCCCGGTGAGAACGTGCGCGATGATGCCGTGGCTTTGAATCGCGTCAAACGTGCCGACATGGTCAAGTCGTTCCTCGTCTCGGGCGAGTACCGCAGCCGGTTTGGGTTGTAGGACAGACATTCTTGTCTGTCAACTTCTGTCAGAACCGCCTGCGTGAGCGGGCGGTCAAAGCACGGCGAACGCGAACGCTGGCACTGACAAACAACCCGCCGCCCGCTTACGCAGGCGGTTCTGACGAGACTTTGATAATCTGCTTGAAGGGAATTGAAGTGCATGTCTGCCAAATTTCTGCTTCGCCTCTTTTTGCCCGCAGTCTTTGCACTGCCCTTGATATCCGGCGCCTGTCAACAGACCACTCAACCCAATAATCAGTCGGCCATGAATATTAGCGACTCCAAAGATTGGGACGCTTATACAAGCGAGTTTCTCGAAGCCTACTTCGTGGCCCATCCGGATTTTGCAGTGCGCGCCGGCCGGCATGAGTTTGACGGCAAGCTACCTGACTGGAGCGCCGATGGCTTTGCTAAGGAAGCTAAGCGACTCCACGCTGAGAAGGATCGCGTGGCCGCATTTCAGGATTCAACGCTTAGCGAGCGGCAACGCTTCGAGCGCGAATACGTTTCTTCAATTATTGATGAGGATCTGTTCTGGATTGAATCTGCCCAATGGCCTTTCCGCTGTCCACAGTTTTATGCCGACTCAATTGACCCCGACGTCTACGTTTCGCGTGAGTATGCGCCACTCGATCAACGGCTGAAGGCTTACACCGCTTACGCCAAGGCAGTGCCCACCGCGGTTGAGCAGATTCGTAAAAACCTGCGCACGCCTTTGCCAAAAACGTTTGTCAGCATTGGCCACACGACCTTTGGCGGCTTGATTTCGTTTTACGAGAAAGACGTGCCGGCAATCTTCGCTTCGGTTAAAGACGAACAACTCCAAAAGGATTTCAAAGACGCGAACGACGGCGCCATCAAGGCGATGAAGGATCTGAATGACTGGTTCAGAGCGCAGGAGCCCACGGCCACAACTGATTTCGCCCTGGGCGCGGAAAAGTTTAGTGAAATGCTGAAGGCGACTGAGCGCGTCGATGTTCCGCTCGCCGAACTGGGGCAGATCGGCCGGCGCGATTTGGATCGGAATCTCGCGGCACTGAAGGAAGCTTGTTCAACCTATGCGCCCGGCCTGTCGATCAAGGAGTGCGTGGCCAAGGCGCAGTCACACAAACCCACCGGCGGTTCAGTTGAGATGGCTCGCAAGCAACTTGGCGATCTCAAGTCGTTCATTAATGAAAAAAAGGTGGTGACGATTCCTGGGACGGAGGAAGCGAAGGTGGCTGAGGCGCCGGCCTATCGTCGCTGGAATTTCGCCTACATAAATATTCCCGGTCCTTACGAGAAAAACTTGCCGTCGGTTTATTACATTGCGCCGCCTGATCCAGCGTGGTCCCAAAAGGAGAAGGACGCATACGTGCCGGGCGTGGGTAGTCTGCTCTTTACTTCCGCACACGAGGTTTGGCCCGGACACTTCCTCCAGTTTCTGCACGCGAACCGTTCGTCATCGAAGCTGGGTCAGTTGTTTGTTGGCTACGCATTCGCCGAAGGTTGGGCGCATTACACTGAAGAGATGATGTGGGAGGCCGGGCTCGGGAACAACGAACCGGAAATGCACATCGGCCAACTGCTCGAAGCGCTGCTGCGCAACGTCCGTTTTGTTTCTGCAATCGAGATGCACACTGGAAAGATGACAGTCGAGGAATCGGAAAAAATGTTTCTCGAAGAAGGTTATCAGGATGCTGCGAACGCCCGCCAGCAGGCGGCGCGCGGCACATTTGACCCAGCGTATCTCAACTATACGATGGGCAAGCTGATGATCCGGAAACTGCGCGAGGACTGGACAGCCACGCGCGGCGGGAAACAGGCGTGGCAACAGTTTCATGACGAGTTTTTGAAGTATGGCGGTCCGCCGATTCCGTTGGTGCGAAGAGCCATGCTGCCAGGAGACAAGAGTTCGCTCTTTTGAGTTTGAGATACCTTCGGGCGAGTAATTCCGCGACTCACACGGGTCCGGGGGGTCAGGAGGTGACGTGCTCACCGTTTAACTTTTGGGTGATGGGGAATGAAGGGGGTGATAACGTTCTCATCACCGGCAACGAGAGACAATATTTCCGACTGCGACCTGGTGAGGAAGTTGCGCCCTTGTATGAATCCAAAGCAAGTCGGAGATCCGCACCTGCAGTCGAACGGCACCGCCAGCTCCGACTCGGTGGTTAGATAGTTGAAAGTGATCTCTTCCCCCGGCGTGATGTCCCGCAACGCGCGCAACGTAAATTCGGCGGTATTTATGTAGCCGTTGGGCTCACAGCTATGGTTCAGATACTGCCAGCAGTAATTGACATCGTCGTCTATTTTCCCGTTAGCCGGAAGGTTCAAATGCCGCTGGTTGTCGAGTTGAATTGTGTATTTAGTCGGATGAGTTGAGACGTTTCCCTTTAGATAGAGGACGATCGAATCCGCCCTGATGATCCTTTTGGCGAAGACACCTTTGAATCGGTCATTGTCTCTAAGCTCGATTGGAAGTCCTTCAGTCGCCTCATCCATTATCCCAACAGCATTGCTGCTCATGGCTCTTACCCCTTACTCAGATGTTTCCTGGTCATTGCTTATACACCTACCAGGACGCCAGTAGTGTAATCGTATGTAAAATCTTTTCGGGCGTGAGCTGTGGGAGAAACGGAGCGAGACGCGCAGGCCGCTGTTTCGGGTTAGTGATGTTGATTCGTGATCTCGCTTGCCCGGTCGCCATCACAATTCCAGCGGCCTCCCGCTTGAGACGGCAGAGCCCTGGTCACGATGGGGCGCGAGTTCCAAACTGAGTAATTAGGCAACTCAAATACTCTCGGGGTGAGGAAGGTCTATACAGCGTCCTCACCCTGAGACCATCAGTGAAATAAGCCATCAACTACTTGGCTTTCTGGCAAGAGTTTGTGGGTGTACTGTTGGAACCAAGTGGAGTGAAAGAATCTAACCAGCCTGCGAAGCTGGCGGACAGAGTGATAGCCCCAGGCGATGGCGCAGCCGAGCCTGGGGTCACGGCCGCGAAAACAAAACTGAGCCTGCGAAGCTGGCGACAGACGGTTAGTCAAAGGAGCTATGTAAAGTTCATTTTGATCTGTCCAGGTTTCATCTGTCGCCCACTTCGTGGGCTGCGCCATCGCCTGGGGCTATCACTCTGTCCGCCAGCTTCGCAGGCTGGTTGAATCTTCCTTGAGTGCAGAAAGAGATGTCCAAGTAAAGAATCTACGCAAGGCTGTTAATAAATCCTCCCGCGCATCGTTTGTAAGAGTGGATACGAATTAGGAGGATGCAGTGCAGGCAACGGCTAAAACATTGAGATTAGTTCCCGCAGAACCTCCCGAACATCAGGATTCGGAGTTGGAGACGCTCTTCCAGGCGCATCACGACCGCGTTTTCCGCACGGCGCATCGCATCACCGGCAGTCCGGCGGACGCTGAAGACGTGCTGCAAACCGTCTTTCTACGGCTCGTCAGGGGCCAGGAAACCTACGACCTCTCAGCGAATCCCGCAGCTTACTTATCGCGCGCGGCAATTAATGCGTCGCTCGATTTGATGCGCAGCCGGACGCGATCGAAATTGGTCGAACCCGGCGACGTGGAGCTGGACGGAATTGCGAGTCGCTGGCAAAACCCGGAAGCGGAGCATGCTGATCGCGAGTTGCAAACGTTGATTCGCCAAGCCGTAGCCGGTCTGGGGAAAACAGCGGGCGAGATGTTTGTGTTGCGTTATTACGAAGGCTACGACAATCAGGAAATCGCAAAGATGCTCGACACTTCGCAGATGGTTGTGGGTGTCGTGTTGCATCGCGCGCGAACAAGATTACGCAAAGAGATAGGCCACTTTCTGGAGAAACATCATGAAAAGCAATAATGATTTCGACTCGATCCTCGACCAGGCTACTGGGGACATTCGCAACGAGAATGTCGACGCGGCGGTAGTTGATAAAGCGGCTGAGCGTGTTTGGGCGCGTCTCGCTGCTGAAACGTCGGAGCTTAAGGTTCAGCCGGTGGCGGCTGAGAGAATTGGTGACTGCGCTGATTTTCAGTCTCTGATTCCGGCTTACTTGACGGGCAGTTTATCTGAAGCTCGTTCGCTTTTGCTGGTCGATCACACGCATGAATGCATTCCTTGTCGCAAGGCAATGAAGGATGCACGCTCGCGCCGGATGGCGCCGGTGAAGAAGGCGGCGGTTTCCCGTCGCTACAGCATTCGACCGGTAGTTTTGCGTTGGGGAATTGCGGCTGCGCTCGTCATTGGCCTGGGGTTGATTGCGCTGCCGTTTATTCAGCGCTGGTCGCCGCTCGGTGGAAACTTGGAAGCGACAGTGCAGGCTGCGGAAGGTCAGGTCTATCAAATTGCCGACACGACGAGCGCGCCTGTCGTCGTCGGCGAGAAGCTCGAAAAGGGCGAGCGCATTCGCACCGCCAAGGATGCGCATGCGTTCATTCGTCTCGGGGACGGCTCAGTCATCGAGATGAAAGACCGTTCGGAGTTTTCCTTAACTAACAATTCGCTCGGCACCACAATTCATTTGAATCGGGGCGCGATCGTTGTTGAAGCAGCCAGGCAAGGCAAGCGGCATCTGTTCGTCGACACGGGCGATGGTTCGCAGGTTTCTGTTACCGGCACCGTATTTTCCGTTAACAGTGGCACCAAAGGCACGCGCGTTTCAGTAATTGAAGGCGAAGTGCATTTGGATCACGCCGGCAACGAACGCGTCTTGCACGCCGGCGAGCAGGCGACCACCAATGCCTCCATCGCAAACATTCCGGTCAAAGACGAAGTGTCATGGAGTCGCAAGGCTGCGCACTACGCTGAATCCCTGTCGGCTTTGAGTTCGCTGAACAAGGAGTTGGGCAAGGTCGCCCAGCCGGGCATTCGCAACTCCACTCATCTGCTGGACCTGATGCCGGAAAACACGATCGTTTATGCGGCGCTGCCTAATCTGGCATCGACGCTCGTTGAGTCGCACCGGATTATGCAGGAGCGCATCAATCAGAATCCGGCGCTGCGTGAATGGTGGGAAAAGGAACAGAGCGGACATCGCGGCCCGAACGTGGATCAGGTGGTCGACACCATCCGTGAATTTGGCGAATACCTGGGCGATGAGATCGCGGTTTCAGTCTCGATGGATGAAAAGGGTGAGCCGGTTGCGCCGCTCGTGCTCGCGGAACTGAAGAACTCGGCAGGCTTCCAACAGTTTCTGGAACGGCAGATTGCGAAGTACGCCGGTGAACAGAAGGCCGGCAACGCACAAGGCCGTCCGCAAATACGCTTCATACAGGATCCATTGACTACGACTGCGGCCGCTGCGGAGCCGGGCAAGAAAACAGACGAGCTTTATGTCTGGATCCAAAAGGACCTCTTCGCCGCGAGTCCGAGGCTCGATCAGCTTCAGGGTTTGGCGACGATTATTCAGAAGGGCCAGACAAGCGCCTTCACCGGCACTGCGTTTCACAATCGCGTGGCCCAGGTTTATCAGGAGGGCGCGGGTTTGGTCGTCGCCGCTAATCTCGAACGGCTCATCGCGACGAAGGCAAGACCCGAGTTACAAAAGGGCGCTAAAGGCGCGCAGCAAGAAAGGGCGCTGACACAACTCGGCATCCTGAACCTCAAATACTTCGTGCTGGATCAGACGAAGCTGGAAGGGAAGACGCACACGGCGGCAACCGTGTCTTTCAGCGACGCCGAGCGCGGTATTCCTTCATGGCTGGCTGACCCTGGGCCGATGGGTTCACTCGAATACATTTCGCCGGACGCGAATGTAGTCGCCGGGTTTGTCGTGCGCGATCCCGTGAAACTCGTCGACGATTTGCTGGGGGTCATTGAAACCGTATCGCCGGAGCTTAGGAAGAATCTCGACAAGCAGCAAGCGGAACACGGTCTGGATATTCGCAAGGATATAGCGGCGCCGCTTGGCGGTGAGTTTGCGTTCGCGGTTGACGGCCCAATCCTGCCGACTCCTTCATGGAAGATGGTGTTTGAAGTGAACGACTCGGCGCATCTCCAGCAAACGCTCGAACGCATTGTCGTCGAGATCAATAAAGAGGCCGCGAAGCTGGGCAAGAGCGGTTTGGCTTGGGATCGCGCGGAGCTGTCCGGTCGTACTTACTACACGCTGAAGTCGGTCGATTTCGGAGTTGAAGTGAACTACACCTACGTGAATGGCTACGTGGTGATGGGCCCGAGCCGGGCGCTGGTGGCGCAGTCAGTGAAGATGCAGGAGTCAGGCTACACGCTGCTGCATTCGTCGCGTTTCACCGCCGGTCTGCCGGCTGATGGCAACGCCAACTTCTCGGCCGTCTTCTATCACAATCTGGCGCCGCTGGTGCAGCCGTTTGCGGATCGCATGGCCAGCGCTGCCGGTCATTTGCCTCAGGAACAGCAACAGGCGATCAGGGCGATGGCTGCCGACATGCCACCGACCCTGGCCTACGCCTATGCGCAGGGCGACAGCATTACGCTGGCAGCGAATACTGAAGGCGGGCCATTCGGGTTGAGTCCGGCAAGTTTGCTGGGCGCGCCAAACGCGCTGGAGATGCAACACATTCTTCTTCAGGGAATGAAGAAGTAGATCCTTTTGGAGTGCGCTGACCTGTCAGCGCTTTGGTTGGTCGCGACTTGTCGCGATGCCGTTTGCTCGAAGTCATTTCGTTGAAGCCGTGGCGTCAAGCCGCCACGTATGAAAGCGGCGACAGGTCGCCGCACTCCAAAACAGGAACTTATGAAACTAATCTGCATCTCGCTCGCCTCGTGGTTGGTTGGACTCTCGGCCATCCTTTTCATATTCGTGGTTGTCGAAGGTGAAAGCTTGAGTACGACAGACATCAAAAGCGCGACCATCACTTCACTCGTCATCGCAGCTTTGCTCTTCTCGCTCGCTTATGCGCCCTCGTTGTTCTGGTTGCGCAAGCGACTCGGTAGTTGTCGTCCCGCCGCGCTTTTCCCAGTTGCCTCGGCCCTCGTTATCAACCTCCCCGTTTTTCTGATCGGAATTTTCGCGATCGGCAGAACTTTAAGTGTGACTGAAACGTTTGCATTCATCGGTGCATTCGTCTTAATGGGAACAACCTTCGGTCTTGCTTTTGTTTGGAATTATCAAAGCGGCGATATAAAGTCTGCCAGATGGAATTACCTGAAACAGTTTCGGAACCAGCCAACCTTAATCCGGCAAACTTTGCCCCGGTCATTGATCTCAATCGACTGAGCGTCAAGTTTGGCGACCGTCCTATCCTCCAAAATCTGCAAGGTGAACTGCGCGGACGCGCCATCGGTCTCTTAGGTCCGAACGGCGCCGGCAAGACCACGCTGATTCACACGCTGCTCGGTTTTCATCTGCCTTCCTCCGGCACGGCCCACATCTTTGGCCAGGACATCATCACTGAAGCAAAAGGAATTAGATCGTTAGTCGGTTACATGCCCGAGCGCGACTCCTATATCGCGAAGATGAGCGCGGTGCATTTCATTCGGCTGATGGCTGAGCTCTCCGGCTTGCCCTCGGAAGCGGCGCTCGAACGCGCCCATGAAGCGCTCTTTTACGTTGGCTTGGGCGAAGCTCGTTACCGGAATCTTGATACTTACTCGCTTGGCATGAAGCAGCTTGCCAAACTCGCGCAGGCGATCGTGCACGGGCCGCGTTTGATCTTCCTCGATGAACCTACCAACGGCCTCGATCCCCCGGCGCGCCAACGAATGATCCGGCTGGTGCGCGAGATTCGCGATAGCGGCAAGGCGAACATTGTGTTGTCATCGCATCTGCTGCGCGACGTCGAGGAATGTTGTGAGGAGATTTTGATTCTGAAGGATGGGCGCCTCGCGGTTTACTGCAATCTCGAAGAAGAACGCAAGTCTAATCGCAAGTTTCTGCTACTGGAAATACGCGGCGATCAAGAAAAGTTTGCTGAAGGAATTAGCGCGCTCGGTTGTGAATATGCGTTAAGCGGCGATCAACGCGTCAAGGTCGTCTTACAAGGCGGGATCGAGGTACGCGATCTTTATCGGGTGGCCTCGCAGTTTGACGTGCAGATCAGACGACTCAGTTACAAGCGCGATTCGCTGGAAGATATCTTCTTGAAAGCGATGGAGAATGGCCATGGCGGTTTATGAGCACACCTACAAACAGTATCTCGGAAAATTGACTCCCGAATGGAGCCGCTTTCTGGTGATACCGCGCCACGCCTTTCGCGACGTATTCAAGTCGAAACTCTTTACGGCGTTTTTCGTCGTCTGTTTCATCCCGCTCTTGATCGAAGCGATTCTCATCTACCTCCATCACAACGTGAATGCGCTCGCGGTCATGAAAATAAACGTCCGCGAGCTGATTCCGATTGACGCCACCTTTTTTGAATTCTGGGTGAACTTCCAGGCGTGGCCCGCATACTTCGTCATGTTGCTGGTCGGTCCGCCGCTGGTTTCGCGCGACCTGAGAAACAACGCTCTGCCGCTTTACTTGTGCCGGCCGTTTTCACGTACAGAGTATGTGCTGGGAAAGATGTCGGTGCTTTTGATTCTGCTTTCGGCCATCACCTGGGTGCCGCAGTTGCTGTTGTTCCTGTTTCAGTCGTACCTCGAAGGCGGGAGTTGGTTTATAGAAAACTTGTCGCTGGCCAGCGCGATTATAATTAGCAGCGTCGTTTGGATTCTCTTGCTCGCTTTGCTGTCGCAGGCCGTGTCCGCCCTGGTCAAATGGCGGGTGGTAGCGAGCATTGCACTGCTCTGCATATTTTTCATTCCCTGGGTGTTCGGCGAAGTAGTGAACCAACTCTTTGCAACCCGCTGGGGCAACATCATCAGCCTGGGAGCGTTGATGAGGAACGTTACGTCCGGCCTTTTCGGCACATTTGTTCAAACGTCCGGACGCATTACGGATTTTGACGGCCGCGTTGCGCGCGAAATCATCGTTAGCGAGTTACCGCTTTGGGCGGCGTGGTCGGCGCTGTTTGTAGCGTGCGTAATTTGCCTCGCGTTGCTGTCGCGGAAGGTTAAGGCTTACGAGGTCGTTCGTTGAATTTCGGATTTCGGAATTCGGATTGCGGATTTCATTTAACTGAAGTCGAATCGAATCTTTGTTGAGAAGCTATGAGCGAGGCAAAAGCAAAATCCGCAATTCGAAATCCGAATTCCGAAATTTTCTTCGACAACGTCTCCAAGTTTTACGGCGAGATACTCGGCGTGAACCGCGTCAATATTCAGATTGCACCCGGCATCACCAGTCTGGTCGGACCTAACGGTGCAGGGAAGTCGACGTTGATGAATTTGATGACCGGACTGCTTCGTCCCAGTCGCGGCAAGATCAGCGTACTCGGCATTCCCACCGATCAGCCGGAGCAGCTCTTCCGCAAAGTCGGCTACTGCACGCAGTTTGACTCCTTCCCGCGTGGGCTAACCGGAAGGGAATTCATCAAGTCGTTTCTGCTCGTGCATGGCTACGACAAGAAGAAAGCGGAAGAGTTGACCGTGACCGCGCTCGAACGCGTCAGTCTGCTCGACGCAGCTAATCGGAAAGTCGCCGCCTACAGCAAGGGCATGCGCCAACGCATTCGCCTGGCGCAGGCAATCGCGCATCAACCGACCGTGTTGATTCTCGACGAGCCCTTGAATGGACTCGATCCGATGGTGCGCGCCGAAACGATCGCCCTCTTTCGCAAACTCGCGGGCGAGGGTTTGCACCTGATCATCTCGAGCCACATCCTGCATGAAGTGGACATGATGTCTGACTGCGTGATTTTACTGAACAACGGCTACGTGGTGGCGGAGGGGAACGTTCATGGCGTGCGCGACGAGATGGAAGAGGATCGCCCACTACAGATTCTGATTCGTTGCGACAAGCCTGCGAAGCTGGCCGCGCGAGTTTTTGACAAAGACCACGTGGTTGAGGCGCGGCTGCACGATGACGGGCTGGGGCTTTTTGTGAGGACGCGCGATGCCGACGGATTTTATTTACTTCTCAATCAGGTGGTCGCTGAAGGGGAGATCAATATCGAGTCGATCGCGCCCGTGGACGACGACTTGAGCGCCGTCTATCAGTATCTGATCGGATCGGAAGGGAGCAGCGCTTGATTTGGAGTTCTTACTTTGGAGTGCGGCGACCTGTCGCCGCTTTGGTTTCGCGGCGGCTCGACGCCGGGCCCGTGATGTTGAGAAATGTTAACTGAGTAAGGGCTGCGACAGGTCGCAGCCGACCAAAGCGCTGACAGGTCAGCGCACTCCAAATTGGAAACTACTGGTTAAAGCTTATGAGTAGCACAACAGACATCGCACCCGCGAAGAAGAAGCAGCCGCTCCCCTGGTCGCTCTGGTTCCGGCAGATTCGCGCTGTCTTCCGGCTCGAGGTTGAAAAGAACTTTCTCGGCCGGCGTTCGATCCTGCTTTATCTGCTTGCCTTGTTGCCAATCGCGCCATTGCTGTTGGCCGCTCCCTTCACGCCGCGAGGGCCCGACTGGCACGACTTCACGCGCTACAACATGCTCTTTGCGTATTACTACGGCGCGGTCATCCTGCACACGGTCGTCTTCGCCGGCTGTGCCTGGATATTTATGAACCTATTTCGCGGCGACATCATCGATCGCAGTTTGCACTTCTACTTCTTGAGTCCGGTGCGTCGCGAGGTGCTGGTTGTCGCCAAGTATTTGTCGGGATTGTTTACGGCGATCATTCTCTTCACGGCCACGACCGTAATCTGCATGCTCCTGCTCTATCTGCCGCACTTCCCATCGGAAAGTTCTCGTTTCTTCTTCGATGGACCGGGGACGGTTCACCTGCTTACTTACGCCGGCGTCACGATGCTCGCGTGTATCGGTTACGGCGCGTTCTTCCTCGTGGTTGGTCTCTTTATTCGCAATCCAATCATTCCTGCCGTCGTGCTATACGGTTGGGAGTGGCTTAACTTTCTGCTGCCACCGCTGCTGAAAAAAATAAGTGTGGTCCACTACCTCCATTCGCTCTTGCCGGTACCGGTTTCGCAAGGACCACTCGCCGTGGTTGTCGAGCCAACGCCCGCCTGGATCGCGGTGCCGAGTCTGATCATCGTCACCGCTCTCGTATTGGCGGTTGCCAGTTACCGCATTCGCCGCATGGAAGTTCAATACGGCAACGACTAAGAGCGGTGATTAGTGAAGGGTAAATGGTGAATAGTGACAGCTCATATCGGGTCGAGCTAATTCATTTTCCGCTGAAAGAGTTCATCTTACTTGCCCACAAACGGATTGTGCTTCAGCCAAAAGCGCCACGGTTTGTCTTTCCATTCTCCAGCGTAGTCAATGCCAATGCGCGGGCCGGAGCTGATTCGTGAGCGCGGGATCTTTTCGCCTTCTTCAAGCCATACTTTACTGCCGAGAAGATCGGCGCTGTCTAAACTGCGATCGACGCCCAGAGCGATAGCGAGTTTGCCGGGGCCGTTCGTGAGATTGTGATCCGGTTGGCCCTTGCGGCGCTTGCGCATTACTTCGATTCCTTCGACCGGTTCCACGGCGCGAATTAAGACGGCGTGAGGCGTGTCTGCAAGGCCAGTCACCACGTTGAACTGGTAATACATCCCATAAACAAAAAAGACGTAGGCAGTTCCGCCAATGCCATACATCGGTTCGGTGCGTTTAGTTCGACGTCCGCCGTACGAATGCGCCGCACGATCTTCCGGCCCGCGGTAAGCCTCAACTTCGACAATCCGGCCGGAAACGCGTTTGCCGTTTCTGGTAGGAACAACCAAAAGTTTTCCCAGTAGATCGCGCGCGACATGGAGAACGTTTGACCGAGTATAGAACTCGCGCGGAAGTTTGCTGTTTGTCATTGAACAATCGGGCAGGGCACGGCAGCCATGCCCCGACGAAGTTAGTGCCAGAGTTTCCAGAGCATTACGAAAGTGATCACAAATCCAATCACAATAATGGCGCGCCGGACAGAAGTTTGATTCACTCGCACCGCCATTCGCGCGCCGAAATACCCTCCCAATAAAGCGGCACCGGCCATCAGCAGCGCATCGCGCCACACCACGAGACCCATCAGCGCAAAGCTCAGCACGGCAATACAATTGATGCAGATGCCCAGAAAATTCTTGATGCCATTGGCGCGATTGATATCGTGCAGGCCAAGAAGTCCCATCGCTGCGAGCATCCAGATTCCGTTGCCGGCGCCAAAATAACCTCCATAGATTGCCGAAAAGAACTGGAACACAATAGCGCCTAACCACCAGGACATTTTTGGCTCTGCAGCGATGGGTTGCAGCCGCAAGCGACGATTGATCGGACCGCCAGCCATGAAAAGCAGAGTGGCGAAAAGAATGAGGAAGGGAACCAGGCGCGCAAACGTGGGCGACGGTGTCCAAATCAATAGCCAGGCGCCCAAGGCGCCGCCAATGACACTCGTGATTCCCAGGCGCAGGAGAATTGTAGAACTGTTCTCCAGCTCACGACGATAACCAAGCAGTCCGCCGAAGAGTCCGGGCCAAAGCGCCACGGTGCTGGTGGCGTTAGCAACTTTCGGATCGAGGCCCAGCCAAATGAGTACTGGAAAAGTAATTAGTGTCCCACCACCGGCGATGGAATTGATCACACCCGCGGCGAAGGCCGCAGCGATCATCATGATTGAATTTAGGAGAGTCATGTTGTGAGTAAAGGCACGGCATGCCGTGCCCCTACCATCGATGTGGCCATGTTAGGATGAGCCACCCAGTTTCACAAAGCAGAAGCGCAGACGGAGGCGACAATGGCAGAAGTAACAATTCGTCCGACGAAGAACGGACCGCTAATCATTGAAGGCCCGGTCGAACTTTTCGACACCGAGGGAAATAGGATTATGGTTGAGAAGCCGCGGCTGGCGTTGTGCCGTTGCGGCGCATCATCGAACAAGCCGTTCTGTGATGGCACGCACGAGCGCGATTGGCTTTCAGGCAGCGGAGGCGATCAATCCCGCGAGTGCGGAGTAATTGACGGCGCATCGCAAATCAGATCCTAGTTTGAAGAGCGATTTTTTATTGTGCCTCTGATGTTAAGAAATCCGAGGCAGAGTTGCAGCACAATAAGCGCATAGGCGCGATCGTGCAGTCCCCAAATAATCCAGACCAAATTGCTCAAGAGGAACAGCCAGAATCCCCAATTGCGCTTGAATTTTCTTTGAGACGCGACGAACCACGCCGCGACTACGGTCACCATCATGGCGGGCCATTGAATCGCGTCAACCCAACTCATCTGGTTAGCGGTGGAGAGTCTTGCCCTAGAGAGTTGTGTCAGCCAGGTTTGATTTGTAAATCGTATTCGTCTGGCGATCATTGATCTCGATGTAGATGTAGCTGGGAGGAACCACGCCGTCCTCTAGCGCAAACCAAATCTTGCCGAGGTCCGCGGCTTTGCCAAACGCGCAGAACCCATAGAGCCGCTTGCCGCGTTGGTCGAAGATGTCCACCCAGGCGCGCGAAGACTTGGTGTTTGCGCCACACGGCGGTAACGCCGGAGCGGCTGCGAATAGCGCGTCCGGGTAACTGGCTTTGTTAAGCACATCATACTGATAGCGGATGTAGTTCTTGCCGCCCGTCGTATAAAACTCTGATCCTGACATGTACAAGACAGGATTCGGGAGCACGGGACTTGGAGTAGCATGAGACGTCTTGCCACTGACTGTCAGCACCAGCAGCACACTTGCCAAGATCATGGTGAACGCTTTTGATGTTCTCATTAGGGGCCCTTTCATTTGAATGAAGAAAAAGCTGTTAGTGTTTTGGGGTTCCAAATCGGATTAGCGTGCAGAGAATGCCATTAATCGCTGGTAGCTTTCAAGGAAATCTGTTCAATCAGGGTAGGGAAAGTCGACAACGAAGCGAATTCGGCGGCGCAGCTCATCATTCGGTTGCTCCTCTTTGGTAGTCAGGATCGCGATGCCGTGGTAATTCTCCAGTTGCTGGAGCAGGTAGTGGATTTCAATGTTAGCGTACCGGTCATGGCTGTCTTTCACTTCGCTTCGCTTTCCAAAGAGGGGGTCGCCTTCGTCAAAAAACAGAATGGCGTTTGCGCGTTCGGCGGCGCTCAAAAGCTGTCGCAGGTTCTTTTCTGTTTCGCCGATGTATTTACTTACGACTCTGCTCAAGTCGACGCGATAAAGGTCTCGTTGTAGTTCGTTGGCAATGGCCTCAGCCGCAAGTACTTTGTCTGTGCCGACCGCGCCAGTGAACAAAGCGAGTGTTTTAACGCCGCCAGCAGTGAAAGCACGATGCGCGTGTCCAATAATTTCTTTCAGGATCTCACTCCGGGAAGCGGTTAACGCCAATGTATCGAGGCTCGCTTGCGGTTCAATCTTGCGCGCCAGATCGACGAGTTCAACCGACTTGGTTTCCGAGGTCAATCCCAGCAGGCGAGCCAGTCGTCTTAGAAACTGCTTGAGAGTCTGCATCGTCGTACAAGTTGAAATTCAGTTGGCGAGCGTGCGTTCGATGCGTCGGTCAGGAACCAGCCACATGATCGCCACGAACACGTACAACGCAAACCCCATCCACCACTTCACGAGCGCCAAAGGAATTCCGATTAGATAGATGACGGTTGAGAGCTGACCTTTGAAGTCGCGGCCAACCGCAGTGGCGATAGTTGACGTCCTGCCGTGCAGCGAAATCAGTGATCGAGTCAGAATGTAGTAGGCGATTGAGGCGGCCAACAACACCACGCCATAGATCGCCACGGGCACGGGCGCAAAAAGGTTAACGCCCATCCAGACAGTGACAAAAGGCACGAGTGAAAGCCAGAACAGCAGATGAAGGTTCGCCCAAAGTATGCGACCGTTAACGTGTTCGACCGCATGCAAGAGGTGATGATGGTTGCTCCAGTAGATCCCGACAAAGATGAAACTGAGCACATAACTGAGAAAGACTGGAACAAGGGGTTGCAAAGCGGCGAGGCTCGCTTCGTGTGGCGCTCGCATCTCCAGCACCATAATGGTGATGATGATCGCAATCACACCATCACTGAAGGCTTCCATGCGGTTCCGGGTCATCTTTGATGATCCTGGTAATCAACCGGCGCCAGTCGAGATGCACCCGCGTCAGTAAACATCGCAAAGCCTTCCTGAGGTTTTCCGAGGAGCCACGACTTGAGAATGCCGGGATTGTCCGCGTCAATCGCGAAATATTCCTGAATGAGTTTTGTATACAGGTCGCGCCGGTCGATGGAGCTGAGTTGATGACCGAAAGGCATCTGGCCGCCGGTCACATAAGATCTAATGAGGACTCTATCCATGGGCCAATTGAGCGCGCCCAAGCGCTCCGGGCTATGACACGACGAACACACCATTGCGCCGGCGGCCGTTTGACCTTCAAAGAGCGAGCCGAAACGCCGCTGGCGATCTTCCGGGCTCGCTGAACTTAGTCCTGGTCCAAGTTTGCGCTCGTCCAGGTAACCACCAAATCGCGGCGAACCATACGTTCGAAAACGCTCGTTGACCGCAACCAATGCCGGCTGTTCATTCGCACTAACGGTACCGCGCACCGGAAAGATTGGGAGAATGCCGCTCTTGTGACACATCGCGCAGTTGTCATCGCCTTCGCCCAACTCCCAGCGTCCGTTGATCGTTATCGAACCATCCCGTCGATAGCTGCGATAAAAATCTTTGAAGTAAGCGTTGAAGGTTCCGTTTGCCCCGGCCACAGCGGTCACGACGGACACGTTGCGCACGTGCGCGCGCGCTCCAGGATCGGGAACACCAAACTGCACCCACTTGTCAGGCGTTCCCTTTTCTGCGTTGGCGGGTACGACGATCAGCAGTCGCCCGTAGCTCGCATCGTTATCTGGTGTGCCGAGATGTCGAGATTTGTAACTGAAGAAAATGAGTTGATCATTTTCAGCTCGAGTTGAGTTCAGTTGTCGCAGGTAATCTTTCGCCCGTCCCAGGGTTTCGAAACGACTGACGTTGTGGAGAAAGATTGGATCGAGCAGGAACTTTGGAATCTCGACAAACTGCCGGGTCTCCGCGAAGTATTGTTTATCGGGAACAAGAAAACCGAGTTCGTGATCCGATTGGCGATCGAGCGAGGCAGCTTCGACGTATTCGACAAACGTCCGATTGCGGCTCATGAAGGTTTGATCCGAGGTAAGATTACACTGGCGCAGCGTCCCCGTGATTGCGTCGAGCGTTCTTTCGTAAGCAGAAAGTGCAGCGTCACTCTCATAGGCGCGGCGCGCGGTCAACACGAGCGCGTCAACCTTAATCGCCACCCAGGTGTCAGGTCGCGCTTTCACTTGCTCGCAACGAGCAGCCAGGGCCTCGCTCGCGCCGAGCAGGAAGCTGGTGACGATGCAGAGACAGACGCTCAAGCGCCAAGTTTTGATCTTTTCCTGATTCGCAATTAAAGGCAGCAAACGGATTTCTCTCTCTTGATCGAATCGATCAGCGTCCAGTGAAGAGCGTGTTCTCATCAACAAAGCAAAGCCCATTACCCCAGGGATCCGCGACGTAGAACGATCGCTCGCCCCACGGTCTTACAACCATTTCGCCTGCGCTCGCGCCGTGCACATCCTGGGAAGCAAGGCAGCCCAGTTCCTTCGCGCGACCATAAACCCTTTCAAGATCACGGACTGCGAAATAGATGTAATCAGGGAGCGGCTTAACTTGCTCGCCGCCGGCCGCGACGTCAACCAGCGCCAGGATTATCGGACCGCAATCAATGTAGTGTCGCGAAGCTCGTGGGATTCTTCTGCCCGGATCGTCGAGCAGCTTCGCATAAAACTCAGCAGCCTTGTCCAAGTCGTTAACCTGCAGGATGATTCGGAATAACTTGTCAGCCATCTTTGTCTCCCGATACAAAATAATGTCGGCAAATCGTAGTGTTTGAGTTTGAATCCGTGCGAATTGTGATCTCGTTTTGTGCGTTAGTCAACGACATTCGGAAGACTTAACCGCAGACTTCATAGATTATGCAGACGAAGATTAGGGCAGTAGAAAGTCGAAAGGAAAGAAAAGCGAGTAGGTGAAGGCTAGCAAGATAGCGTTTCGAGCCAGCTTACGCTAAAAAAGACCATGGGCGCCGACCTCCCCCAAGATCGACGCCCTTGCCTTTATCTCAGTTCTCCCATGGAGAATTAACGATGAGGCATATTAGGCTCGCTGCATCCAAGCGTGGTTGCAGTAAGCTTGCAAAGTTTTCACGACGTTATAACAAAAGCGTCCGCAAATCTTTTCCGCTGCGTTTGCTGTAGTTTGGGTAAACTGGGTCTTGGTATCAAGCTAACTTGGAGGAAAACTCTTTATGCCCCACAGTAGGATCGCGCCCTATGGCTCATGGAAGTCGCCCATCACCTCTGACTTGATTGTCGGCGGTTCCATCGGTCTATCTCAGCCTTTGCTGGACGCTTCCGACGTTTATTGGATTGAGATGCGCCCTACGGAAGGCGGCCGCAGTGTGATTGTTAAGCGCGACTCATCCGGAGTTTTGACAGACGTTAATCCACAGCCCTTCAATGCGCGCACTCGCGTTCATGAATATGGGGGAGGCGACTATACGGTTCGAGACGGTGCAGTTTACTTTTCCAACTTTTCGGATCAGAGGCTTTACGCGGCGCTAGCCGGAGCGACGCCGCTCCCGATTACTCCCGCCGCCGAGTTGCGTTACGCCGATGCAGTGATTGACACGGCGCGCGGACGTCTGATTTGTGTCAGGGAAGATCACACCGTGGCCGGCCGTGAAGCGGTCAACGGACTGGCCAGTATCAGTCTTGCCGGCGACGAAACTGTTGGCGAGGTGCTGGCATCGGGTAACGACTTCTATTCGTCGCCACGAATCAGCCCGGACGGATCGAGGCTGGCGTGGCTTACGTGGAATCATCCCAACATGCCCTGGGATGGGACGGAACTTTGGGTAGGAACGTTTGCCGAAAACGGATTGTTGGCAACTAGTGAACGCGTTGCCGGCGGCAATCAGGAATCAATCTTTCAACCGGAATGGTCTCCGGACGGCGACCTTTTTTTCGTATCGGACCGCAGCGGTTGGTGGAATCTTTACCGGGCCGATCAAAATGGCGCAGTGGAATCGCTTCGCGAGATGGAAGCGGAGTTTGGCATGCCGCAGTGGGGATTTGGTATGTCCACGTACGCCTTCGAATCTGCCACAAGAATTGTTTGCACCTACATTGAGAATGGTCTTTCGCGGTTGGCGTTGATCGATACACGCACGAAACAGTTTGAGCCGGTAGATTGTCCCTACACCGATCTTCGCTTTGTGCGAGCAGCACTTGGCCAGGCGGTGATGCGCGCCGGGTCGCCCACCGAAGCAGGGTCGATCGTAAAGTTTGATTTGAAAACGCGAACGTTTGCAGTGTTGCGTCGTTCCAGTACCCTGGATATTGATCCGGCATATCTCTCGATTCCCCGCGCGGTGGAGTTTCCCACGGAAGATGGACTAACGGCACACGGTTTTTTTTATGAGCCAAAGAATCCCGACTACCGAGCGCCCGAAGGCGAGCGGCCCCCACTCCTGGTTGAGAGCCACGGTGGGCCAACAGCGGCGGCGGCGACCGGAATGAGTTTCGGCATTCAATATTGGACCAGCCGCGGCATTGCGGTGTTAGACGTGAACTATGGCGGCAGCACTGGATTTGGGCGAGCATATCGGGAACGGCTAAAGGACAAGTGGGGAATCGTCGATGTTGACGACTGCGCTAACGGCGCGCGTTATTTAGTTGGACAAGGCGAAGCGGACGGAGATCGACTCATGATCACAGGCGGCAGCGCAGGAGGCTACACCACGCTTTGCGCGTTGACCTTCCGCGATACGTTTAGCGCTGGCGCCAGCCACTACGGCGTCAGCGATGCGGAAGCGCTGGCAAAGGAGACGCATAAATTTGAATCGCGATATCTTGACGGCTTCATGGGTCCATATCCGGAGAAGCGGGAAGTCTACATTGCACGGTCGCCGATCAACTTCACCGATCGCTTGTCTTGTCCAGTGATCTTCTTTCAGGGACTTGAAGACAAAGTGGTGCCGCCGAATCAGGCGGAAACGATGGTTGAGGCGCTCCGGAAAAAAGGGATTCCGGTTGCGTATCTGCCATTTGAAGGCGAGCAACACGGGTTTCGGCAGGCGAAGAATATCAAGCGGGCGCT
>JANLYZ010000363.1:0-1513 GCA_031365905.1 Chloracidobacterium sp.
CCCTCGTTTGTGGGTGCGCTGAGGACCTCAAACCTACCGCTAATCAGTAGTTTAGTTCTTAATGTAGACTCTCAATTAACACACTATAAGGCGTTGAAAAAAAAGATGACCACAACATATTGACATTGCTCTTGCGAGGGAGTATATTGCGCTCCGCTTGAGACGAAGCGGGTTGACTCGGGAGCGCGGCAGGCCCCCTGCACTGCTCTCCACGTAGGTTTTTTCGCTTCGAAATAAGCCAACCGGAAGTATCCGCTACACATGATAAGAGTTCGTGCGTCTACTATAATGTAGCCGTAGGACCGTCTTTTGAACCGCAGATTTTCGCTCGTGCCGGACCCCGCGCACGAGAAAGGCAGATAAGATGAGCGCAGCCATAGGCAAACAAACCCCCGCCGCAGACGTATCTTCAAACATTTCGACCGCCGCAACTAATCCGGCTCCCGCGGCTCGTCGCAAAATGCAGCCTCTGGGGCTCAATGCCAAGAAGGTGATCAGCAAGCGTTACTCGTTGAAGGATGCGAAGGGTCGTGCGCTCGAAGAATGGCCGGACATCGTCCGGCGCGTGGTGGGTCATGTGTCGGCGGCGGAAAAGGAGCCGCGCAAGCGCGACGAATTCTTCGCGGCGATGAGCGACGTGATGCTTGCGCGCGAGTTTGTGCCTAATACGCCTTGCCTCGTCAACGCCGGCAAGACCAATGGCCAACTGGCGGCCTGCTTTGTGCTCGACGTGCCTGACTCCATAACCGGCATCATGGAACACGCGAAAGCGGCGGCGATCATTCATCAGACCGGCGGCGGCACCGGCATGACTTACGAATTTCTGCGCCCGTACGGGGCCTTGGTGGGGCCGACGCGCGGCGTCGCGTCCGGGCCAGTGTCGTTCATGAATATCGTCAATCAGGTGACCGACGTTGTGAAGCAGGGCGGTGTGCGTCGTGGTGCGAACATGGGCATGATGCGCGTCACGCATCCTGACGTGCTGCGCTTCATTCACGCGAAAAACGATCAGCACTCGCTGACCAATTTCAACATCTCGGTAAACGTTACTGACAAGTTTCTGAAAGCAGTTGACGACAAGGAATGGTTCCAGCTTGAGTTTGACGGCGAACCCTGGACTGACTCGATTTACGATCCACTCCGCGACGACGACTACGTAGTCTATCGCCGCGCAGACGGCACAACCGTAACTTTCCCGGACAAGCTTTCGTTCACGACCACTGATCTTTCCGACTGCACCATCGAAGAGGCGCCGCGGCCGGGCATGGTTTTCGCGCCCGACATCTGGAACCGCATCATCGCGAGCGCGCACAAGTATGCCGAGCCGGGCATTGCCTTCATCGATGAAGTGAATCGTCACAATCACATGATGAAGTCGATGGGACCGATCTACTCGTGCAACCCCTGCGGCGAGCAGTTTCTGCATTTCTCAAACTCGTGCAACCTCGGCTCGATCGACCTGGCGAAGTTTTACGATCCGACACAAACACCGCGCTCACAAACACCGGCACCG
>JANLYZ010000368.1:0-11721 GCA_031365905.1 Chloracidobacterium sp.
GTTCACCGGCAGGTGGTGGCGCAACGCATACTCAAAACGTTCGAGCGCGAGAGCTAGGCGCCGCCTCTCACTGGGACCGCGGGCGTGCGGGGCCCCCAACAGATGTTTTTCTATCTGTTGGGGTGCTCGACCCGCCCGCAACGAGCGCGTCAGCGCGAGCAGATCGTAATCAAACCAAGAGCGGGCGGGACGCCCGCGGTCCCAGTGAAGAGGTTGACTCTAGTGGCTAAAGACACAGCAGCGGTCAGGGCCGGCGAGGAGTTGAATCTCGCACGCTTGGAGACCTACTTGCGCGAACATCTCGCCGCACCTTATCTCGATCCTGCCGCGACAATCGAGATCGAGCAATTCCCCGGTGGACATTCAAATCTTACTTACTTGATCCGGCATCGTGATCATGAATTTGTCTTGCGTCGTCCACCGGTTGGCCCAGTAGCGCCGACGGCTCACGACATGCCGCGCGAGTACAAGTTGTTGTCTGTTATTAACCCGCAGTTTCCGCTGGCTCCCAAACCGGTTTTGCTTTGTGAAGATACTTCGATCATCGGCGTGCCCTTTTATTTGATGGAGCGGCGTCGTGGGCTAATTGTTAGGTTCAAAGTGCCGCCACAGATCGGCGAGAACCTTGACTCACGACGGCGGCTCAGCGAAAGCGTGGTTGATACGCTCGTCGCTCTGCATGCGGTGGACATTAATTCAAGCGGGATCATCGAGATTGGCAAACCGTCGGGATTTGTCACGCGCCAGGTACGCGGCTGGGCGGAGCGCTGGCAGCGTTCGAAGACCGGCGAACTTGCCGAGATGGATCAAGTAATCGAGTGGCTAGTGAGTCGCATTCCGGCGGACACCGACACGCAGGCCACGATTGTTCACAACGATTTCAAACTCGATAACATCATGCTCGACGAGCACGATCCGGCGCGCGTGGTGGCAGTGCTTGATTGGGAAATGTGTACCGTTGGCGATCCACTCATTGACGTAGGCTTGTTGCTGAGTTACTGGACGATGAAGGGAAGTGCGGGCAACGCGGAACCCAACAGTTCTTTGCGCGCGGTTACAAACGGTCCGGGCTGGCTCACGCGTGAAGAGATCATCGCGCAGTATGAAGCGAAGACCGGACGCGATCTTTCTCGCATCGTGTTTTATGAGACGTTTGCGCGTTTCAAGGTAGCGGTCGTGATTCAGCAGATTTACTTTCGCTACGTGCAAGGCCAGACGCATGACGAGCGCTTCCGCAACTTTGACGGCCTGGTGAGAGAACTGAGTTACGAAGCACTCGAGCTGGCCGAGCAATCCGGAATTTGAACCGCCAAGGTGCCAAGAGTGCCAAGACTCGGCTAAAAAGAGATTCAGAGAACAACTAGTCTCGCGCGGTGGCTGATGTTAGCTGTCTGAGCTGCCTTTCTTTGGCGTTCTCTGCAGCTTGGCGGTTATACGGAAAAAGCATGGACGGGTTCACCCCACAGATTCTGCGTTTCGATTCGCTGCCTTCGACAAATCTCGAAGCAGCGCGACGGGCTAATGAGGGCGCGGCAGAAGGTCTGTGCATTGTTGCTCTGGAACAGACGGCGGGCCGCGGTCGATTGCAACGCCAGTGGGTTTCGCCGAAAGGCGCGGGACTCTACTTCAGCATTCTGCTTCGTCCGCAGTTTGAATTAAGCATCTGGCCGTTGCTTACCTTGATGGCCTCGGTTGCGGTCCACGACGCTTTGCGTGAGGCGTGTGCGCTCGACACGGACATCAAGTGGCCCAACGATCTTCTGGCAAACGAGAAAAAACTTTGCGGCATATTGGCGGAAACTGTCGAAACACCTCTGGGCCGTGCGGTTGTAGTTGGCGTCGGCATTAACTTGACGGCGGGTTCGTTTCCCGAAGAATTAGAATCGATGGCAACGTCAGTCGAGAGTATGACAGGCATTACCCCTGTATTGGATGTTTTGCTCGCAGCCTTGATCGTTGCTTTGGGAAAGCATTACGAGATGCTCAAGCAATCTAACGGACCGGAAAGAATGGTTCGCGAATGGTGCGCGCGGTCGTCGTATGCTGAAGGGAAGCGTGTTCGCGTGGTTGACGGCAACGAAAGCTTTGTCGGCATAACTCGCGGGCTTGAACGCGATGGCGCGTTGCGGTTAGAAACCACGACTGGAGAAATAAGAGTCGTCCGCGCAGGCGATGTGACAAGCGTGCGAACGAACCAGGAACTTTCATGAGTGCAGGCAAACGGATAGTCTTAACCACCTTTGGTTCGTACGGCGACATCCATCCCTACATGGCAATCGCAGCAGAGTTACGGTCACGCGGTCACCATCCAGTAATCGCCACCAGCGAACTCTATCGCGAGAAGCTGCTTGCCGGCGGTTTCGATTTTGCTCCGGTGCGTCCACACATTCCGCCGCCCCAGGAACAGGACGAGGCGATGATGGAAAAGGTCATGAACCCGAAGTCGGGCACCGGGTTTATTCTGAACGAAATGCTTTTCCCGGTCGTGCGCGAAGGCTACGAGGATTTGTTGAGCGCAGTGGAAGGGGCAGACCTGTTGCTGACGCATCCGATTTCGTTCGCCGGTCCCCTGGTCGCGCAAAAGACGGGCATGCCCTGGGTTTCGAGTGTGCTCGCGCCCGTTTCCTTCTTCTCGGTTTATGACCCGCCTGTGCCGCCTTTCTGGCCCTGGATGAGGCACGTGCAGTTGCTTGGCCCTCGTTTTGTCGCGGCGTTTTTCAGGCAAGCAAAGAAATACTACAAGAACAAAGGCTACGAGAAGTTTCGCGAAGAGCTTGGTTTACCCGATCGCGGTAGCCCTGTGTTTGAAGGCCAGCATTCCCCGATGCTCATACTCGCGCTCTTCTCAAAATTATTTGCGCAGCCGCAACCCGATTGGCCGCCACAAGCGCGTGTTACGGGATTCGCTTTCTACGATGGCCGTAACGAACTCGCGATGCCCCCCGAGCTGACCAGGTTTCTTGCCGACGGCCCGCCGCCGATTGTCTTCACGCTCGGCTCGTCGGCAGTGTGGGTCGCGCGCGACTTCTATCGCGAAAGCATTGCGGCGGCAAAACTGCTCGGCCGTCGCGCCGTGCTCCTGATTGGCGATGAACGCAATCAGCTTCCAGAATCCCTGCCGCAGGAAATGATAGCCGTCGACTACGCGCCATTCGAAGGACTGCTCGCCCACGCGAGTGCGATGGTTCATCACGGTGGAGTGGGGACAACCTCGCAGGGTTTGCGCGCGGGAATTCCCACGTTGATTGTGCCGTTCGCATTTGACCAGCCCGACAATGCCGCGCATGCTGCCAGGCTCGGTGGCAGTCGAACTTTGCCGCGCTCGAAATACCGCGCGCCTCGAGTCGCGAGGGAACTAGACATTCTGTTGACAAAGCCTGAACATGCAAGCAACGCTCGTGAGACAGGCAAACTACTGCGAAGCGAAAATGGCGCGGCGGTGGCAGCGGATTTAATCGAAGACGTCTTACAAGACCTAAGGTCACCGCATTCAGAGGAACCAGTTTATGCTGCTTGTGATTGACGCCGGCAACACCAACACCTCGCTCGGCGTTTTCCAGGGCGCGGAACTAGTCGCCCACTGGCGACTCACCACCGCGCAGGCGCGGACGGTGGACGAGTATGGCGTTCATGCGCGCAATTTGTTTGAGTTGGCCGGTATCGATTTCAAAGGCATTGACGCGATTGCGATCGCTTCGGTCGTGCCCCCGCTAAACTATACTTTGAAAATCATGGCGGAGACTTATTTTCATTTGACGCCGCTCTTTGTCGATCATGCGACTGATACTGGGTTGAAGATACTTTACGAACCCGCGTCTGACGTGGGCGCCGATAGAATTGTCGACGCGGTGGCGGCAGTCGAGAAGTATGGCGCGCCCTGCATCGTGGTTGACTTCGGCACTGCCACGACATTCAATGCGATCAATCAACAAGGCGAATACCTCGGCGGCGTGATCACTCCCGGTATTATGATTTCAACCGACGCGCTGTTTGAGCGCACTGCCAAGTTGCCGCGCGTTGATATCAGGCGGCCGCAAAAGGTGATCGGTTCGTCAACGATTTTGGCGATGCAGTCGGGGCTGTATCACGGCTTCGTGGGATTGGTCGACGGGGTGCTCAGAAAGATGATTGATGAAATTGGCGGGAAGCCGCGCGTTATCGCGACCGGCGGGCTTGCTTCGCTGATTGCCACCGGCTCGGAATTCATTGAACAGGTGGACGACACGCTAACGCTTGAGGGGCTGAGACTCGTTTACGAACGGACAAGTATTCCAAATTCCAAAGTTCAAAGTCCAAACCTTCCTTGAACTACTTCAATTATTTTACTGAAATCGAGGACGCATTCATTCGCCGTCGCGCCAAGCATCTGCTGCTCAGCCCGATGGATTGGGCGCTGATTGAAAGTTGGAAGGGGCTGAACGTGCCGTTGCACGTCGTATTGCGCGGCATTGAGAAGGCTTTTGATTCGTGGGAGTCGAAGCCACGCAAGCGAACGATTAAAGGTCTTGTATATTGTCAGGAAGAGGTTGAGGCTCAATTCGCGGAATGGCGCGAAGCGCGGGTAGGCGCTGCGGCTGAGCCTGCCGCAGAAGATGGAGCGACGGAAACGAATAACGACGCATTGCCTTTTTCCCGGACGGCTATCCTTGAACATTTGCAACGCGGACGCACGAGTCTTCTGACCATCAGCGCCGCACGCCGGAAAACAGGCGCCGACGATTTCACTGACACACTTGAGCGGGCCACAGCTTTGCTCGCGGAAGTGGAGGCCGACTTCGCGGCCAGCGCTACGCCAGAGGCGCAAAAACTGGAGCAGTCGCTTTCCGGGCTGGAACGAATGATTAACGACGGCATTCGTTCTGTTGCAGGCTCCAGCCAAATCGCTACAATTGAAACCGAAGTCAAAGCGCAGCTAAAGCCGTATCGCAAACACATGGAGCCCGCGGTTTACCAACAGACGTTTGAAAACCTTTTGCTGAAGCGACTTCGCGAGCAGATGGGTATTCCGCGTCTCAGTTTGTTTTATCTCTAAACACCCCATAAGGAGATTTGCCATGGCTGAAATGACCATTAGACGCTTTAGCGTTTTTTCCGTAGCCAAGATTCAAGGCTTGCTGGCTTTTGTAATTGGCTTGCTGATCGGAATTCTCTACGGACTGTCCTTCATGATCTTCGGCGCGTTCATGTCGAGTCTGGCGCCGCGCGGAGACAGCCAGGCTATCGGCGGCGTGAGTTCAGTGGTGGTCGGTCTGGTACTCATGGTAGTGATTCCGGTCTTTTACGGAATCCTGGGTTTCATCGGCGGCGCGATCGGCGCGTTGGTCTACAACCTGGCTGCCGGAGTTGTCGGCGGCGTGAGGTTTGAACTCGAAGGCGTGGCTCAACCATATGCGCCGCCGCCGCCACAACAATGGAATGCTGCCTAAGTGACATTCGGCGGAAGCAGAGAAATCTGTCGTGTCGCCGGCACCGGGAGCGGCGCGCAATGATCCGTCTAGAAAGTTAACTGTTATAAGTGTAGTTTAGGTTTGAGTTCTGATCGCCACCGCTCTCTTTTCTACAACACATGCACTCAGAAATCCTGCAAACTAAAATGACAGAAGAACCGGAGAAGTTTTTCGACGTCGAGATTGAACGGCTGGTGCCCGGCGGTGTCGGCCTGGCGCACGCTGAGGGACTCACCCTTTTTATTTCGCTCGCTGCTCCCGGCGATGTATTGCGCGTGAAGCTCGATCGGGTGCAGGACACGGTAGGATTCGCTTCGATTGTTGAGATGCTCAAACCGTCGCCAGTGCGCATCGAACCGCCGTGTCCTTACTTCGGACGCTGCGGCGGTTGCGACTTTCAACAGATGAGCTACGAAGCTCAGCTCCAGGCGAAGGTAGACATCATCCGCGATTGCTTGCATCGCATTGGGAAGTTGGAAGCGCCGGGAGAAATTCCTATCACGCCTTCGCCAGACGAATGGCGTTACCGCGCGCGCGCCACCTGGCAGGTCGCCGCTCAGGAAAGACTGCTCGGTTACTACGAAAGAGGAACCAACCGCGTTTGCGACGTCGAATACTGCGCGGTGCTCACGCCCGAGATGGAGGCAACACTCGAGCGGGTCCATCAGGAAGTAGCCGCGCGCGACATGCGGCAGTTGCGACACGTCGATGCGGTTGTTGGCGACGAAGGTGTTTCAGTGGCCCCGTCTATCGCTGGTTTCAACGCGCGCACGCTTAGCCGGCGCATCGGTAATGAAGTTTATTCCTTCAGCGCTGACACTTTTTTCCAGGTCAATCATCAGTTGCTCGAACCGCTCATCGCGGCCGCGCTCGGGGACGACGCCGGCCAGTTTGCGATCGATCTTTATTGCGGCGTTGGACTCTTCACGCTGCCGCTGGCGCGCCGCTTTGCCAGAGTTACCGGCGTTGAGGGTCATCCGCGCGCGGCGGAGTTTGCGCGGCGCAACCTGGCGCAAGCCAAACTCGAGAACGTTGAGGTGGCCAACCTCGGAGTGGCCGATTGGGTGAAACATTCGCTGCCGTTCGAACCGCTTGACTACCTGCTCGTCGATCCGCCACGCGTCGGCTGCGAGAATACCGTGATCGAGGGAATAATCCGCTTGCGACCGCGCCGCCTTGCCTACGTCTCCTGCGATCCGGCAACGCTGGCGCGCGACCTGAGAAAAATTCTCGACGCCGGTTATTTGCTTGACTCTGTTGCGGCATTTGATATGTTCCCGCAGACACATCACGTGGAAACCGTCGCCCGCTTGACCGCTATCAGACAGATCTCCGATCCCGAGCGCCCTTAGGGATAGAAGAAAAGTATATCCACGACATCACACCCGATAGGTGAACTCAAAACCTACTTTAGTGTTGCGTAGTTTCGTGGATCGCATTCCGTTTTCACCCTACGGTTAAAAGTCGCCCTCAATCCGCCTGATCACCGCTTCTGAAAGAAGCGCAGACAAGTTGTCTGCGCTTTCGGCTACCAAAATCAATGCCGGTACCAACTAATGCGCAGTCGACGACTCTTCGGCATCCATCCCAGCGCTTTGCGGCGCACCCTTTGGCGCAACTCGCAACAGCATTTGCGTTGGGCATTTTCGGCGGTCTTTATTTCGTCGTCGCATTGTCAACGATCATCTCGTTAGCGGCGTTAGCGACGCTAATGGCGGGTGTAATGCTGATAACGGCGGAGCGAAGAAAACGGGAGCTGAGAAGCACTGTCATTCTGGTCACGCTTGCCACGTTCCTGGTTGGAGGCGCGCTCGCGTCGATCGAGAAGAGCAAGATTCCCGCCAATCAACTGCGAAGCTTGCTTGAAAAAGGAACGATTGCGGTGGGCGAGCCCGTTGAGATAACGGGTGTGTTGGAACGCGAACCGGAAATCGCGCCCGAACGGTTGTACCTGCAACTCCGGCTCGACAACGTTAGCTCGCGAGGCGTCGAACGGAAATCTTCAGGCGTAGTTTTATTGCTTGCCTCGTTTTCGCGCGGCGACAACAAGCAGGAATTTGATCGGCTCGACCTGCACTACGGCGCGCGCATTCGCGTGATGACATTGCTCGAACGGTCCGATAACTTTCGCAACCCGGGAGTTTCGTCGTTCACCGAATATCTTGATCGCAAGGGCTACGACGCCACCGGCTTTGTGAAGAGTCCTTTGCTGATTAAGCGTCTCGAGAATGAGCGGGTGTTCCTGCCGCTCGCGTGGCTTTACGAATGGCGCAGCACACTGCAAACGGAAATCGATGCACGGTTTTCCCCTGACACTGCCGGCGTGCTTGATGCGGCGCTGCTAGGCAACCGCTACAACCTGTCTCACGCAACCTCGGAACGATTTCGCGAAGGCGGAACGTTTCACGTGCTCGTCATCAGCGGGCTGCACATCACATTCCTCGGCGGCCTGGTCTTTCTGATCGCGAGACGATTTACAAAGAACGCGGTGTTGCAGTTCCTGTTGTCAGCCGCTGTCTTGTGGGCTTACTCGCTTGCGGTCGGAGCCGAATCGTCGGTAGTGCGCGCGGCCTTGATGTTCACCTTCGTTCTTTTCGCGCCAATTGTTTCGCGCCGCGCCTCGTCCTTGAATGCGCTCGGGGCTACTGGGCTTGTCTTGCTCGCGTGGCGTCCGAGCGATCTGCTTGATCCTTCGTTTCAACTGACCTTTGTTTCGGTGTTGGCGATTGTCGTCTTCGCGTGGCCGCTGCTGGAGAAATTGTCGTCGATTGGGTCATGGCATCCGACGAGCGAAACGCCTTACCCGCCGGCTTGCGCGCCATGGTTGCGCCGTTTATCCGAGGTCCTGTTTTGGAGTGAACGAGAAGCTCAGCGTCAACTCGAACGAACAAACTACAGCTATACTCTTTTCAAAGCGCCACTCGCTTTGACACTCGAACGCTTCCACTTGCAACGCCTGGCGCGCTACGCCTTCGGGGCAATCGTTGTCTCAGTCGCTGTACAACTCGCGTTGCTGCCGTTCCTGGTAGTTTATTTTCATCGGCTTTCATTCGCTTCATTTCTGCTGAACATCGGAGTCAGTTTGCTGATGGCGGCGGTTGCGATCGCGGCTGCGTTGGCGCTGGTCGCCGCGCAGTTGAGCGCCACGATGGCGGCGCCTTTGATCAGTCTCACGAATTCCTTGAACTGGCTGATGGTGCATAGCGTCGATCCGTTTGTGAGACTCGGAGCCGCGTCGATTCGTCTGCCCGAATATACGGGCTGGGCGAGCGCGGTTTATGGTGGGTATTACCTGCCGCTCGTTGTGCTGGTGGTTTCATTGTCAAACTGGAAACCGCTGGGTCAGCCTCGACCAGCAACGAAGAAAAGGTATTGGCGACAACGCAAATTCATTGTTCTGTTTGCTCAACTCCTGGCGATTGGATTGATCGTCGCGCATCCATTCAGCGCCGGCCGCGCAAACGGAGAATTGCGCATCGACTTCCTCGACGTGGGCCAGGGAGATTCGGCGCTGGTTACATTTCCCGACAACACAACTCTTCTGATTGATGGCGGCGGTCGTCCCGGCCCGTTTCAGAAGGGCAGCGTGTCTTCGGATGTTGACGAGGGCGGCGAGGAAGCGTTCGAGCGGGAAACGCGAAGCATTGGTGAGTCGGTAGTCTCGGAATATCTCTGGTGGCGCGGACTTGATCACGTCGATTACATTCTCGCCACGCACGCCGACGCCGATCACATCGATGGCTTGAACGATGTAGCTCGCAACTTCGCGGTGCGCGCGGCGCTGGTCGCGCGAACCCCCGGCGACGATCAGGAATACGCGCGCTTCGCTGAAACACTCGCGCACAAGAACATTTCGCTGCGCCTCATCGGGGCCGGCGACGTTTTGCGGTTTGGTGAAGTGACGGCAAGAGTCTTGTGGCCTGCGCCGGTGAACAATCCAGATGCGCCATCGCGCAACAACGATTCAATTGTGCTGCGGCTCCAATTCGGCGCGCTCGCTCTGCTGCTTACCGGCGACATTGAAATGGCTGGCGAGAGCGGCATGTTGCGAGTCAACGAAAACCTGCGCGCGGATGTAGTCAAGGTTGCGCATCATGGCAGCAAAACTTCGTCGACCGAAAGTTTCATCGCTGCGGCCCAGCCACACTTCGCGGTTATTTCAGTCGGCCAAACTTCAATCTTCGGTCACCCAAACAAGGAAGTTGTAGCCCGATGGAAAGATAGCGGGGCGCAGGTGTTGACGACGGGGAACAGCGGAACGATCACCGTGACGACTAACGGCCGTGAATTGAAGGTGGAGACCTTTGTGAAGCAAAAATAGTTTGCGGTTGACGCGTGAGCGTTAGCGAATGCGCACGGTGAGCGTGACGCTGCCGGTATTGTTCGGTCCCGTTTGACTGAGACTCCCCGCAAAGGACCACCTGACGTTGGTCACGTTGCGGTCGTAACCTGCCGGCGCGCCACCACCGCCACTCACGGGCGTGTAGGTCCAGGTGCTTCCGCCATTATTTGAATACTGGAAGCTGGCCACGAGGCCGCTCGAGCCTGGGGCGCTGGTCAATGATCCAACCTTGAAGTCGACGTTGTTAAAAACTCTTTCTGCAGGCACGGCGTTCGCCGGATTTGGATCTACAAGAATGAAATTGTTCGCGGGCTGACCGCCACTATTGGTGTAGGCGATCGTGTAGACCAGATCGGTGCCGGGACTCTGCGTGCCGCTGGGGCTGACGCTCTTGACTAGGCCGATGCTCGGGGGCGCGGCGGCGTTAATCGTAGTCGGATCGTTGGCAGTATTGTTTGCGGCGTTGTTTTCGCCACCGCCGGAAACCGTGGCTGAGTTTGTAACGCTGGCTGGCGCGGTAAGCGAGACGTTAACGGTAAGCGTGATCACCGGATAACTTGAGCCGGCGGCGAGTGAATCACTGCGCGTGCAGGTCAGCGTGCCGAGTACGCAGGCCCAGCCGGTGCCGCTGATGGCGGTGGCAGTGAGACCGGCGGGGAGCGTGTCTGTGACAGTGACGGTGCCGCTGGTCGGTGCGAAGCCGGAGTTGGTCGCCGTGATCGAATAGGTGGCGCCTGTTTGTCCTTGAGTAAAGTTACCAACGTGAGTCTTGGTGACGGTCAGGTCAGGCAGTTGGTTGATTGTCGTTGGATTGGTTGCCGTGTCATTAGAGGTGTTTGTCTGTCCGCCACCGGAAACGCTCACAGAATTAGTTACGCTGGCGGGAGCATTGTTGGCGACCGTAACCGTCAACGTGATAACCGGATAACTGGAGCCGGCAGCGAGCGCATCACTGCGGGTGCAGGTCAGCGTGCCAAGTACACAACTCCAGCCAGTGCCGCTGATGGCAGTCGCAGTGAGTCCCGCAGGCAAAGTGTCGACCACAGTTACTGTACCGCTTGTAGCTGCTGAGCCAGAGTTGGTCGCGGTGATCGAGTAAGTCGCGCCGACTTGTCCCTGGGTAAAGTTCCCGACGTGCGACTTGGTGATCGTCAGATCAGGGAGTTGATTGATACTGGTGGGGTCATTAACGGTATCGTTTGCCGTGTTAGTTTGTCCGCCACCGGAAACGTTCGCGGAGTTTGTAACACTGGCGGGAGCGTTGTTGGCAACGTTGACGGTCAAGGTGATCACTGGATAGCTCGAGCCGGCTGCAAGTGCATCGCTGCGAGTACAAGTGAGCGTGCCGAGCACGCAGGCCCAGCCGGTGCCGCTGATTGCAGTTGCCGTAAGTCCGGCCGGAAGCGTGTCGACGACGGTCACGGTGCCGCTGGTGGCGGCGAAGCCCGAGTTGGTGGCAGTGATCGAATAAGTTGCGCCGACTTGTCCCTGGGTGAAGTTGCCGACGTGCGACTTGGTAATCGTCAGATCGGGCAGTTGGTTGATCGTAGTCGGATTAGTTGCTGTGTCGTTTGTGGTGTTGGTTTGGCCGCCACCGGATACATTTGCTGAATTAGTGACGCTGGCGGGAGCATTGTTGGCGACAGTAACCGTCAAGGTGATAACCGGATAACTGGAGCCGGCAGCGAGCGCATCGCTGCGGGTGCAGGTCAGCGTGCCGAGCACACAGGCCCAGCCGGTGCCGCTGATTGCAGTTGCGGTAAGTCCGGCCGGAAGCGTGTCGACGACTGTCACCGTACCGCTTGTCGGTGCTGAACCGGAGTTGGTCGCGGTGATAGAATAGGTAGCGCCGACAGGTCCGTAGTTAACGGGGCAGAACTCCATACACCAGAATAAATGTAGCGTCCCGTCATTGGGATTCGTGGGGTCAGT
>JANLYZ010000395.1:0-7690 GCA_031365905.1 Chloracidobacterium sp.
CCGACAATACCGACGTCCATATCCCCATCGACGCACGGGCTGTACAAGGCTGCTGCGATGGGCTGGAAGAGATACTGGTTTGTGATACCGGGCGTGCCGTCTTGCAAGGTGATCTGGTTGGCATTATCACGCCCCAGATACTGGCCGTTAGGACCGCCGGAAACAGCGCCGGCCTGAACGTTCCCGACTTCGGGGTCGTTTTCTCTGGACTGCTGGGTGTTGCCAAGATTATCCAACTGTAAGTTCGAATTCTGCTCGGTAAAGCCGAGGAAGTAAGACCAGTCGTGAAAGCGATTGTGAGTCACGAATAGTTGGGCGATTGCCGCATCAATGTCGGCATCCGTATTTCCACCTGCGCCCATCGTGTGCGTCAGTATCGTCGGATCGCACCCCTTTGTTGTTGGCCCAGTCGCTGTGCGGGTTTTCCATTCGTTCTTCCAGGGGAAAATGTATTCGCGCGTGGCGCTCGTCGGCGCATAAGGTGTCGAGGGCGTTAATGGGCTGCCCCACGACTCAGCCGTCTGCGCGTTGTTGCCACGGGTCGTCGAGGTGAAAGTGCCGCCTCTGAAAACATAGTCCCAAGGCGCGCGGGAGGCGGTGTTTATTAGACTGTGATCGCAGCCGGGCACGGGCACCCCGAGGACAGCAGATTCCCAGCATCCGGTATTACGCACATCGGTGCTGGCATAAGTAAGCAGGGGATTCGCCTGAAAATACTTCCACTTCGGTGGGTAGGGAGTTCCAGCATTTGGCGTAGCCGTATCGTCGAAAGTAAACGTACCGGCATAGTTGTAGGGCGCCATTTGCGGCACGCCCATCGTGTTCGGCGTTTGACAAATCTGAACCTGATACTCGCCGGGAGGGACGCCGCCGCCGGGCGTGTAGTTCAAAGCTTCGGAGCTGGTTCCGGTATCCTCCGTTGTAAGAAGCACCGGCGCGGGGTCAGGACCAAACAAGAGGCTGACAGTTAGATCGTTAGTCGGAATTCCAGCGCTGACCTGAACCGCGATGCGAAGCTGGCCGGCTGGAACCGTGAAATGATGTCTCGGTGTCGTGCAGCCCGGACCGTAGACTGCGGGAGTGTATGTGCCGCTGAAAACCTGAGTTACGGGAGCTGGGGCAGGCGCAAACCAATTAACGCGATTGCTTCGATACAGGACCTCACCCGTCTGCGCGTCAACGAAAATTGTGTAGGCCTCGCTAATATGGCCCAGGACATAAACTACGTTTGCCTCGTATGCCGGACGCACGCCGTTTATAGGCGTCGGTAAAGCAGTCAGACGAACCTGCTGATCTTGTGGGAAGCCCACAACCTTCAGCACTGTCCAATTATTCTGTTTGTCCAGATTTGCGCTCAGGACATTTCCCGTTGGCACAAAATGATTCACGCTGGCGGCGGCGCTGATCCAACCTTGCACCGGCGTCAGAGTGGCAGAACCAGGAACTGCCTGATCTCCAGCCGAACTTGACCACACGTGATAGACATTGCCATTGACAATCGCCACATTGATCAAGCCGTCCTGAGTAGCCCCTAAGTCGCCGAAGCGCTGGCGGAAAAGAACCGAGTGTGCCGCGCTGTAGGGCATCGTCCCATCGCTGACCAGTTCAAGATTGGTTACGCTTTGATCGGAAAGGCGAAACAAAGCGCGGTTGGACCTGATCCATTCACGCGCGGCTGAAACAGGATCGCCCGTCAAACCGGTTGAGATAAATCCACCGTACTTGAGCATCGCCTTCACCGTGCCAAACTGATTCCATTCCGCCTTTGCGCCTAGATTGCTAACGAGCGCCAGCTGCTCTGCCGTAGGTGCCAACTGACCGGCGCGATTGTCCAGATCCGGCAGACCCTGTGCGGCATCCCAAAGATTGAGTTGCCCGACTACTGTAATGGAAGCAAAAAAGGTTATTGCGACCAATGCAACAATAGCCTTTGCGAAATTTGCTGTTATTGATCTGCGGCAGGATTCTCTGTGGCTCATCATCATTCACTCCTTAAGAAAAGATGCCAATAAAGTCAAACGGCTTTGGCAAAGTTTTTGGGCAAGTTGTTTGCGGTACCTGGCGAATACGTGCGCGCTCTCGTCATCTGTTTAGCCATCACACGATTCATAAAACGAAAGATATCTGAGAGCCCTGGTTGAAACCGCGTTACCCCACCACCTTAATCAAACGTGGTTGAGAAAAACTTGAGGTCCGCCGGCAAGCACTCTTCCCGGGTAAACGCAATTCAAGCGCAATGTTATTAAAATCTTAGAATCGCCAGGCTGGACCGGTGACGAAGTAATGGAACGTTCAACTGAACAAATGCTTTGCTGAAAAACAAAGCTTCAATCCCAGCGGGTGACCGACTGGAATTGAAGCTTTCACCTTCAAAAGAGATCATTGACCGCCTGGACCAACGGCTTCGAGCTCGACGATGCGGCTGTAGTTGTTCCGGCTGTTGTTGACCACGACGCGTATCTTCGTCGTCGTCACGGCCGCGAAAGTAAACTGCCGCCACGCCTTGTCGTTCCCCGTAACACTGCCACCCGTTACTGTGACCCAGCCTGAGCCGTTCCAATACTGCACGTCGAAATCGAGGATGCCTTCCCCGGTTGCCGGCGTGGTCAGGTTTGGTTCTCCCGCCGTGGTCCAGTTGTTCTGCAACGTGACGACGTTGATTTCATCAATGATCTTCGCGCCGCTGAAATCAACTTCGAGGTTGTCAGGGAAAACACCGCGAGTGCCGTCGTTCCACCCGCCGGTGCCGTTGGCCCAGGTGCTGCCCGTGCGGTCACCGTTAATTGCGGAGGCCGCGGGGAACCTGCTATTGGCCGTCGTCGAGCCAACTGCAGTACCACCGTTTCCAGTGAGCGCATAGTTGGTTCTTGCCGTTGACGACGTGACCGTGATCGTTACCGGGTTCGACGGGGTGCTTACCTTGCCGCGCGAGTCAGTAACAGTAAGCGTCGCGTTGTAGCTACCCGCGTTATAGGTATGCATGGTTGTCGGTGAAGCTTGCGTTACCGACGGCGAGCCATCACCGAAGTTAAAGGTGTAAGACACGATGGTGTCCGCTGGTGGCGTGGTGTCCGGATCGCTTGAAGTCGAGCCATCCAGGGTAACGACCAATGGGGCGTTGCCCGAAGTGGGTGCCCCAGTCAGGCGCGCTATGGGCGCGGCGTTCAGGCGGCAGGCATTGTTGCCCACCAGTGTGTAGCTTCCGTCGGCGGTTGAGTCGATAGCAGACGTCTTTGTTATCGTAACGTTACCATTGCCGGCAAAATTTCTGCCGCTCACGAGACCGAGTATCGCGCCGGCTCCCGGATTTCCGACCTTGTTGTTTGCAATGGCGATTTGGATGGTGCCATCTGCGTTGAACAATCCGGCGTCGGGCGTGCCCTGCGAAATGGGCACGTTACCACTCGATGTGACTACGCCATACTCGAAAGTAACCGCAGCGCCGCCGCCCGCGTTCGAGTTCATGCCGACGTAGTAACGATCAGTTCCCGGTGTCGCCGGCGCCACGGCGGGCGTCCAGACAATGCGCCATTGTCTATCCGCCGGAACGGTGGTTAGCGTGGCGACCTTCATAGTGAAGACCAGCTTGTTCACACCGTCCGTCTGGAATGGCTCGCCAATTGAAACCGATTGCACATCCAGGTCGCTGTTCATTGGCGCCAGTGTTTGATCGCCGGTCGGATCTGAATCAACCAGAACTCCCGTTCCGGAACACGGATCGACCGGAGGCGGCGCTGTGATCGGAAATTCACTACAGCTCAGGCCTTCGCCCTGCGCGTTAATAGCCGTCACCTTATAGAAGTAGGCCGTCGCCGGATCGGCTGTATTGTCATCGTAAGTAGTAGTTCCGGCCGGCACATTCGCGAGCGCCGCGCCGTACGTTCCGGCGCTCGTACGCCGGTAAACGTTATAGCTGGTGATGGCCGAGCCGCCGTTGTCGGGCTCTGACCACTTGACTCGAACGATGCCAGTGCCATCCCTGACGACGCTATCAACGCGCGGCGGCGCCGGCGCAACAGGCTCGACTGGATTTGGATCATTAGCCGCAAACAAACGCTTGCCGCCCGATTGGCGCGCGATCGAGGCGAGTGCCGTATAAGAGTTGGGAAACGGACCGGTCGGGCTGTTAACGCAGCCGCCGACGCAACCGTCCGGGTAACCGACGAGCGTGCGACCTTGGGCGTCGACAGTTTCATCCATGAAGTCGAGCAGATTTCGGTCGTTGGGCGTGCGCATGCAAGTCGTGGTGCCGAGATTACAAATCGATCCGCGCTGCACGGGATCATTCGGCGTTGCGTCAACGGTGGTCCAGTTCACGCCACCATCAAAGGTTGTGGCAATGTAAAGATGCCAGGGGGTCGATTGCGGATAGGTCGCCTGGTCTGTGTAGTTGCCTGCCACGGTAGTGCCAAAGAAGGCATAAGCGGCGCGGTTGTCATCGCCTCCAACCAGCTCCGGGAAGGTTGAGTTCTGAATACCGAATGCGGCGCCGACATCCTGATCGTTCGTCCACGTGTCGCCTTGGTTTCGCGAGACAGCAACGCGCGGATGGCTATTTGAAGCCTGGTAGCCGAGATAGATTGTGTTGCTCGCCTGGCCGCCCGGTTTACCAACGTTATTGGCGCCAATGCCAACGGAAGGATCAACCAGGAACCCGGTCGTGCTGCTGCCGGGAACGGGCTTAACGGCCCAGGTGATGCCGTTGTCTTTGGAGACGGCGACAGCCGCCTGACCACCACAACTGCGGTTCGGCACATAGGCGCTTCCGTCCGGCGCAACTTTCACGTGACCATGGATGCCGGTGCATTGCGTCAGATTATAAATCGGCACGCCGGCCCCAAACGTCGCACCGCCATCGTCGCTTCTCGCGCAGAAGGAAGTTGCCACGTCCTGTGAGCAGTAGTAAATCGCGTTCGGATAAACCGGAGTCGCGACGAGCGGTGCGTGGTATGGACCAGCACCAATTGTTTGGTGATCAACTCCGGAAGGGATGCCACCACCCTGGCTCGGCAAATAGGTCGCGCCATCATCGTCAGTAAAGAAAGTAATGCTGTCCTGGCCGGTCAACTGCGAGACGAAGGTGCGATTCGGCGTGGTATTGCCAGACGCGCGCATGTGATCCGTGAACATGATCGGATCGAGCGATGCAGCGGCGGGGACATTGGTGTTCGTCCAGGTGTCTCGCGCCGGAGACGGACAGTCGTCAAAGCCGACCCGGATGGCGCTGAAGGAGGCGAGATACATGACCTTGCCGGTAAGCCAGTTAACACCTATTGACGGCTCGCCACCATTGAAAGAAGTGGTTGCCGGTGGGACGTAGTTTTGGAATCGCGGCGTGCCTGGGCCACCCGGGGCCGGCGGTGTTGGCGTTGGCGTAGCGAGCGGGCAAGAGCAGAGGGTGTGTCCGACAAGCGAATACATCGGGTCATTCCCGGTTTGCGTCGTCGAGTCAATTGTCGAAAGCAAACCCGTGCCGGCGGCTCCAACGAGAAGTTGAGTCCGGCCTTGCACTTTGATGATTGTTTGCCCGACCGTGGGATTGCCTACCTTGCTGTTTGCCACAGTGATGGTAATTGTTCCGTTGGCGTTTGTGGCACCGTCGTCGGCAGTGCCAACGGTCGTCGTTGTTGTGCCGACGGTGCCGTATCCGAAGGAGACATTTGCGTTTTGGTCGCTCGTCATTTCGACGAAGTAAGCGGTAACGCTTGCCGGTAGGACAGGCGTAGCAAACTGAACCTTCCAATGGCCGTTCGCCGGAATGGAACTGAGGTTTGCGACCTTGATCGTGAAGACGAGCTTATCCACACCGCCCGCAAAGCAGGGTTCAGCAATCGACACAGACTCAATATCGAATTGCTGGTTTGCGGCTGGTGCGCCAGTTTGATCGGCTCCGGGATCAGAGGTTACAAGCGTTCCCGGCACAGTACATGTCAGCGGATCAGGCATCGCGGCTGAACTAGTCATCCTTGCCGTAATAGCCGCGATCAGGATGAAGGAGACCGCCACGGCAACGCTTACTCTCATTCCTAAAGTTAACGAACTATGGCGCCGTCTATCTGAACTTAAACCTGCCGAGGCCTTGCGAGTCCTTTGCTGTGTTGCAAACATGATGAGTCTCCTACTGAAAAAATGAAAAAGTTGAAAAGCGGTTTCACAGTATCTGTCCGCCTGATGCAGAAGATTGGTTGCTAACTGAAACCACCTGATGATCAGGTGACCATCAAGTGGTTCCAGCTAGCGCGTGGGATGATTACGGCTGACCACCAGCGCCGTAGGCTTCCAGTTCAACGATGCGGCTGTAGTTATTGCGGCTGTTGTTGACTACGACACGAATCTTCGTCGTCGACACGGCCGGGAACGTAAACTGGCGCCACGCCTTGTCATTGCTAGTGACACTGCCGCCCGTTACCGTCACCCAAGCTGAGCCATTCCAATACTGCACGTCGAAATCGAGGATGCCCTCCCCGGTTGCCGGTGTGGTCAGGGTTGGTTCTCCCGCGGTAGTCCAATTGTTCTGCAACGTGAAGACGTCGATTTCATCAATGCTCTTAGCAGCGCCGCTGAAATCAACTTCCAGGTTGTCAGGGAAAATACCGCGAGTGCCGTCGTTCCATCCTCCGGTGCCGTTGCCCCACTGATTACCCGTTCGGTCACCGTTAATTGCGGAGGCCGCGAGGAACCTGCTATTGGCTGTCGTCGAGCCAACTGCAGTTCCGCCGTTCGCGGTCAACGCATAGTTGGTCCTGGTAACTGCTCCCGTGACCGTGATTACAACCTGCGATGTGTTGGTGCTCGCCATGCCACGCGAATCGGTGACAGTTAGGCGGGCGGGATAATCACCGGCCGCGTTGTAGGTGTGCTGAATCGTCGGCGAGGCTTGCGTCACCGCAGGTGAGCCATCGCCGAAATTAAACGTGTATGAGGCGATGGTGTCTGCCGGAGGCGCAGTATCCGGGTCGGTTGAGCCAGCGCCGCTGAAGTTGACAAGCAACGGAGCCGCACCAGACATCGGGTTCGCCGTCAAGAGTGCTGTCGGCGCAAGGTTTGGCCTACAGACCTGGTTGTTATGCGTCGTGAAAGAGCCTTGGAAGCCCAGACTGTTCGGCATCTGATCATAGAGCGCAGTGGCGCCGGCGCCGACCATGCTGCCAGGATCGGTGGATTGCGACACCGCTGACACGAAGCCGGTAATGGTGACACCGTTTCCAGGAGTCAGACCCAAATCGCTCGCCTTAACCACGATCACGACCTGGTTAAATGGCGCAACGTAATTGCTGGTAGCCTCGGCCGCCACCTCGCTGCCCGGATTCACAAACCGTCCATCAACTCCACCGGCGTTATTAGCACCCGGTGTATAAGACTCGAATATGGGCGTCGCTGGTGACGTGGGTTTCCAGGCCATGTGTACACCCTTAAAAGTTCCGTCCGACTTCTGAATCGCGACATACCAGGCTGAGCCCGTGGGCTGTGGCGACTGGCCATTGTCCGTAGTGATGGTGAAGACCAGTCTGGGTACGTTATCCACTTGGTAAGGCTGCGCGATCTGAAACTTAATCAGGTCAGACCCCGCCGGGGCCGGCGTGGTGATGATGCCCAGGGCGGCACTCGTGTCGCCCGCAGGGTCCGTCAGTTTGGTCAGTCCCGGAACATCACAGTCCGATTCCGGGGGCGCCGAAGACTTGCTGACCTC
>JANLYZ010000445.1:0-9333 GCA_031365905.1 Chloracidobacterium sp.
TCGCACGCGCACCTATCGCACGGGACAAACGATGAGTCATCCGATCTGGGGTCCGGGAGAAGTTACCGCCTTGATCGAACCGCGCAAGATCGACGTGCTGTTTGCGGATCGCATTCGGCGGCTGATTCATTCGCGCTCCGATGCCTAGATTTTTCTAAGTCGCAAACAGAACAAGAGCCGCGCATTAGAGCGCGGCCTTTTTTTTGCTTTAGGATATTTTCTTGGTGTGCGGTGACAAGCCCGGGGTCCCCGGCGCGGCAGCCGCGCTGGGGTGATCGTAAGCGCGACACCGCTTTAGGTACTCAACTTCTAACAAAGCGCCGTCGCCGCTTAGCTGTGCCGGCGCACTCCAAAAGCTTTACTTCCCCCGCGCGGCCGCTGAGTTGAATTTCTGCGGTAGTCTTACTTTCCCCGAAGCAAATAAAACCAACCACACGACGCCGGAGACTGACGATAGCAAACCGGAAATAATTGTCAGCGTTCGCGGCGTGATGCCCCGTAGCGACCAGCCCGCAACCGTAGTCGACAAACTCCAGGTCAAAAATTCGGACGCCCGATCCGTAGTTATCACTCGGCCGCGCAGTTTGTCTGGCACGAGACGCATCAAGAGAGTGTCCTGTACGCCAAACTCTGCGCCTAATAATATTCGCCCCAGAAAAAGAAACAGACACGCAAGCAACAGATTCGGCATCACGCCGATGAGCGCGAAGAGGAATCCTTGAAGCAACAAGCCCCAACCAATGAAAGCATGCGTCTTCCCGATAAACTCAAAGTGATGCCCGAGGCGCCGCGCGATCATCATGCCGATGAAGAGACCAAGGCCGCCGGCGAAATAAAGCGCCGCTACGCCTGAGTCGCCGCTGATCCCGTATTGTCCGGCGAAGACAATGCCACCTAGCCGATCCATGATGAGGTTGACCGCGCCGCCGCCGCTGGCCCACAGCACGTTAGTCGCGAGCAGAGCGGCCACCGGTGCATGGCGTATTATGTATGACCAACCCTCGCGAATGTCTGACCAATAACCTTTTCTCTTCTCAGGTTCACCAGGCTTTTCTAGTGCGAGTTGTTTTGTTTCGTGCTCCGGAATAAGCCATATCGAAAGCGCCGAACCGAAGAACGAAACTGCGTTGACGATGAAGGCCGCCCGATAGCCAACGTTCGCTGCGGTCCAGCCCCCCAGCGCGGCGCCCAAAGCCATTAGTAGAAATCGCGAGGAAAACATCAATGCATTTCCTGCCAGCAAATCTCGCTCGCCGGTGATGTTGGGCATGGCCGCATTCTTCGCCGCCTCAAAAAACGAATGAAAGAAAGCGAGCAGCGCCGTACAAACGTAGGCGATCCACAGATCCTCCGGGTGCCGCACCAGCAGGAAACCAATGGCGACCCCTACGCGCGCGAAGTCACTGACGATCATCACCGTTCGCCTTGACCAACGATCGACAAACGCGCCGGCCAAGGGTGCAAAGACAGTGAACGGCACCATGCGCGAAAGCAGCATGATCGTCGTCACGCCCGCGTCCCCGTGCGAGATCAGGCGCACCAATCCCAGCCCGGCAATGAAGTTAAACCAGTTGCCGAGCTCGGAGATCACCTGTCCCCACCACAACCGCCGAAACGAACGATTGCGACGAAGGAGTTGGAGATAAGTTAACGAGTCCATGGATGAAAACAGTGATGTAATGAGTGATGAGTTCCGAGACTGCGTTAACTCATCACTCATTACTCATCACTCATTACTCAAGAAAAAGCCGCCAGTTCGTCACCAGCGGCTCGCAACCTTCAAAACTGCCTTGAGAATTATCCACCGACAAACTTTGCTGGTCTCTTCTCAATAAAGGCTGCGACGCCTTCCCTAAAATCTTTTGTTAGACCCGATTGAATCTGCGTCTTTCTTTCCAGTTCCAATTGCCCGCCATAATCATTTGTCGCGCTTGCTTCCAACAGTTCCTTGATGCGACCGATGGCGGCGGTCGGCGCTTGCGCGAGTTGCTCAGCCATTGCCAATGCGCGGGGCAGCAATTCGTCATCGGGAACTACGGCATTGATCATTCCCATTTCCAGAGCGCGCCCTGCAGTCACGACTTCTCCGGTCATCATCAATTCACTGGCGCGTTTCCAACCTATTAGCCGCGGCAGAATGAACGTGCCGCCGCAATCCGGAATGAGTCCAATCTTTATGAACGCTTGATTGAAACGCGCACTTTCGCCGGCAACGACGAAGTCGCAAGCCAGCGCCAAATTACAACCACCACCCGAGGCCGCGCCGTTAACGGCGGCGATGAATGGTAAAGGAACCCGACGAATTAACAGTATGCACTCATTCAGCAACCGCAAAGGTTCATCAAAGAACGCTTCTACTTTTCCTTCCTGCTCCGCGATTCTTTGCATCTCGCGCAGATCGCCACCCGCACAAAATGCTCGCCCTGCTCCGGTAAGCACGACCGCGCGCGCGCCGCTTTGTTGAACTTCGGCAACCGCCGCCTGAAACTCACGGCCCACTTCGGTGGTCAACGCATTCAACGAGGCCGGTCGGTTAAGCGTGATGATGCCGACCGCGTCTTGCATTTCCAGTTGAATGGTTTCGTAACTCATAGTTCAGCGGGACAGGCAGTCCTCTCCTGTCCTCTTCCACACGTCAGCGCCCGCGCCGCAGCCAACTTGCCTCTGCTTCCGCGATATCAGCGTTGCGGCAGCAAGCTGTCTGCGCTCCTAATCAGGACTGGGAAACTTACGTTCGCGGCGGTGCGGCTCGACTTGCGCCGAAACATTCACCGCAAAGCACGGGTCTGCCACTTGAAGGCTTAAAGGGAACAGTGTCTGTTTTCCCGCACTGATCGCAGGTAATCTCAAATCGTTCGCGTTCGCCGCCGCCGCCCTTCGGACCGCCAAAGTTTGAGCGGCGCGCATCGCGGCAAGGCTTGCAACGTTTCGGATGTGTTAGGTTGCGTTCCTGATAGTATTCCTGCTCACGCTCGGTAAAGGGAAAAATCTCTCCGCATTCTGCGCAAGTGATCTCTATGTCTGGCATATCGCTGATTCTCCTGAGCGGGACCGAGGTTTCCCTGCTCTCTCTTCGGGGCGAGCGAACCACTTCCTTTTCCGATGGCGACCAGGCCGGGGGGTATGGGTAACGCTCAAACTCGCCTACGGGGCTCGCATTCCGAAACGGGTTAAAGTGCGGCTGAGTTTACTCCCACTAATACGCGTATTCAAACTATTTCCTGCATCAGACTGTTAAATCACGGTGGCCCAAAGTCAGGCCTGCGCCAATTCTGCCACGTGCGCGCGGACGGTTTGGCCCAGCGTCTCCAGGTTGTAGCCTCCTTCAAGACACGAAACGATGCGCCCGTTGCACGTCTGCTTCGCCCAATCCTTCGCGGCGCGAGTCAGCGAAACAAAGTCTTCATCCTCGAGCAGCAGCTGGCCGAGCGGGTCGCCGTTATGTGAATCGAAGCCGGCGGATATGATTATCAGGTCCGGTTTGAACTTTCCCGATATCTCATCGAGTGCCGCCTCAAACATGCGATTTTGTTCCGTCGCGGGCGTGAGCGCGCCCAAAGGAACATTCAAAGTAGAACCAAGGCCGCGGCCTACACCGTGTTCACCTCGCGCCCCAGTTCCGGGATACCACGGATATTGATGCATGGAAAAAAAGAACACTGACGGGTCGTCATAAAACACGCCTTGCGTTCCGTTTCCGTGATGCACATCCCAATCAATGATCGCAACGCGCTCAATCTCTGAATAATGATTTTGCGCATAGCGGGCAGCCACGGCTACGTTGTTGAAAAGGCAAAAGCCCATCGCTCGTTCCGGGGTTGCGTGATGACCGGGCGGACGCACGGGCACAAAAGCATTAGCTATCTCACCAGCCATTATTAGATCGATTGCCTGGCAGGCGGCACCCGCACCGTGTAAAGCGGCATCGAGCGACTTCATGGAAACTACAGTATCGGCGTCAAGGTAGCCGGTGCCTTCGCTCACTACCCGTTCGATCTGTTTATAAAGCTGCGGGGTGTGACATGCCTGCACGTCGCCGCGCGGGGCTGCCCTCGCCTGCACTTCGCGAAGCCTCAGCCAGAGCTCTGCATCGTCGCGCAGCGCTTTCATCACCACGCGGTAACGCGAAGGCGACTCCGGATGGCCTGGGCCCGTGTCGTGTTCTTTGAAAACTGGATGATGAATGATTGCAGTAGTCATTGGCTCAAATATAGCAAACAGCAGGCAGTAAACAGCAAACAGCCGGCGCGTTGGCCTTGAGGCGCTTGTACGCTGCCAGCATGCAGGGGTCTGTTTGAATTTCCCGCCTGACCGTCCTTCAGTTGCTGTCTTGTCGTCTACTGCTCCCTCTCGTCCCAGTGTCTTGATCTCAATAACGCTATCGGCCTCCGAGAATCAAAAGCATACGCGCAATTTGCCTTGGCTGCGAAACCCCAGATCAATTTTCTCGATTTCTTGAGGTTTCGCGCGCGTTGTCCAACGCCGAGCCTTAAGAACGCTGGGGAATGGCGATTGCACTCCCCTCCTGCGGAAAACTTTGTGAGTGCCCCGCACCTTTCAGTAAAGTTATCAAAAGTTCAGGAGGAACATATGGCATACGATGATGAAGAGGCTAGGAGAAGCAGGGTCGTGGTGGATACGCCAACATCAAGACGTGAAGTCACCCACACGGAATCTGTCCGCGGCGATCGCGGTGGTATTTCAGGAGCAACCGTCGGCGTAATTGTAGTGGTTGCGATCGCGCTTATCACAATCGTGGTTCTGTTCTTAATGAACGGATCGAATGCTAACGAGAACGCGAATTTGGCTGCGCAACAGGCGCAACAACCGCCACCAACTACGATCATCCAGCAGCCGGCGCAGCAGCAACAGCCGCCGGTAATCATTCAACAGCCTGCCGCCGCTCCGGCAGCGAATCAGCCGCCTGTGATCATCAATCAGCCGGCAAGTGGAAATACGGCGCCGAGTAATAGTTCGAACGACGGTGCGGTCCAAACGGCAATCGACAAGAAGATCAATGATGACCCAAATCTCTCGTCCCTGGGAATCACAGCGACCGTTTTGGACGGCAAGGTAACGGTGACTGGAAGTGTGAAGAGCGAGGCGCTCAAGGCTCAGGTCGATCGAATGCTGAGAGCCATCAAGGGCGTCAAGCAGGTTGATAATCAGATCGTGGTGATGAGTTAGCAGGGAAAGTGCTGAGTAATGAGTGATGAGTTTCTGAAAGACTCATCACTTTTCTTCGTCCTTGGACAACGAAGGCGTCGCGATTGAGTGATCGCGGCGCCATTTCTTAATTCATCCTCGTCGCTCCTTACTCATTCTTTAAGAACTTGAAGCGTGGCGTCGGTCAGCGAAGTTTCAATCGTCAAATTACCGTCCTCACCAGCAATCAATAGGCGACGGCGCTCTCCGTTCGCCCAAAAGCTGACATCATTGATCTGGCAGCGAACCGGCGACGCGCGAAACCGCAGTAGGTTTTCCACGGCGACGTCGCTCAATAGCAGGTCTATATCGCCCTTTATTTCTGCTTTCGCTTCCGCGTCGATTCCCAGTTCACTCACGGCTACCGGGTGGGGCAGCAAACCCATCTCACCATCAAGGAAGATCGTCCAGATGAAACCTATGTCGAGCAACACGTACAAGGCTTCGTCAAAAAGAAAATAGCCGAGGAAGGTTGCGCCCAGAACGTGGGCGATGACGTGATCCTGATGGTTGGTTGTGTTTTGCGGCGTCCAGGGGTTAGTCACGCTGGTCCTTTGCGTCTTGGCTTGTCGCTATGAACTCGAATCGATGATTGGCTTTGGTCTCAAGGATAACCGCGCAGTCCCGAGGAACCCAAGAAAGCGATACAAAAGTTTGGCTGAGCGATAGAAAGCCGGAATCATGCTTGGATCGTGGGCCGCTTGGCGCGCTCGGCGTCCTCGGGATTGTTGCGGGCTAGTCGAGGTAATGCGCGCCGAGCTGTGCCTGCAAAGTCTCCGGCACCGACTTCCAACTGGCATTTGAGAGCTTGTGGGTATCGAAGTCTGAGGTGTGCATGCGCAAGGCGCGCCAGTGTGCCAACTTCTCTTCGTATAGCCAGCGATAGATCGGGCCATTGCCACGACGGCTGTAGAAAATCTTATTGAGCGTGGCGACGCTTTCGTCAACACCCGCCGGGATCGCCTCGCTGGCGCCCGGGGCATTAATATAGACTCTGAGTCCACTCAGTGTTGTCGACATGTTTCGTCCGTCCCCTTAGTCGAGTCCGCCGTCGTGACCTCGATGCACCTCTGGTTTCTTAATGGTGATGAAGTCCACTAATCCGCGCTTTACTTCTTCAACCGCAATGCTGGTATTTCGGCGTCTGCCTTTATCGGTCTCGATGCGCGGCTTGGATCCGTGCAGCAATTGTTTTGTTCTGAGGCCGGCGACGATGATCAGACGAAACCGGGAGTCGATCCCCGGCCAGGTGCCTTCATTCGCCACGCCCGTTAAGCTGTTGCTATTCGGTTTTTCTTTACTACTCATCAGTTGTTGTTTCTCAAAACTTTCAAATTTACCGTGGTTCCCATCGAATCTTTTGACTGAGCTCTTCTCGGCTATATAAACTTCAGGAAAATAAAAAGCGCTGGTAATCCCAGGATCATGATCGCCAGAAGCTGTAGCCAATTCAGCGCTGACTTCTTGCAGTTGGGACAACGCACTCGCCAAAGCGCTAATATCCTGCCGCATTCATCGCACGAAGAAATCATTCGACCGCCCCGCTTTGAGCCGATTGCGCCGCGCCGTTGTTCAGATACTGTTTGAGTTGTTCACGGTCGAGAGCACGTCCGCGGCTCAACTTCATCAGCGGATCGCTTACCAACCAAAAACACGCTTTGCCTTCATCGGTGGTCGTAAGGTTCATGAATGCGGTGGCGTCAAGCATGACGGGTTTGAAACATTCCATTCCGGTCTCGCGTGAGCGCGCCACCATCGCGTCGCCGGGACTATGAAATACCGGCACCCGGAAACTGCCCTGATCATCGAGCGCAAACCAATCTCCGTTGGCGCGTCGCATGGCAAACAAATTCTTCATCGAGAGTCCTGTCAATCCAGTATCGATCGCGCGCGCCGCGTTGAGGTTATGTGCAACTCATCATCTGTGTCGTTGCGGACAAGAACTGACAACACCAGGAACGCAGTACCAAAACCGAGGACAGTCATCACAATGGCCCACCATAAATGGCCGCTTCCGCCCTGCGCCCCGCTAAAGGTGGCGAAGAGGTAAAACTGCCAAACAGCAATTGCGGAAACGACGATCAAGCCCGTGATCGCTCCCATCACATTCTTAAGATTCTTTCTGGCGTAGCTCATTTGTTTGTCCCTCAATTCTTACTGATTGCGATCCGGTATCCCCCGGGTTTTGCCTGCTGGCGCGGCGTGCGGACTCCACGGCCACGTCGGCGCTCGTTGTTCACGCGTTCTAAAGTTGTTCGGGTTGGATTTGTTTCTGGAGGCAGACATCAGAATCTCCTGGCCCTGGTCGAGTTTGAAAAACAAACAGACGGCACAAGGAAAAGAGAGCGACGGACAAATCCTGATGTCGAGAGTAAATTTTCGAAGAACAACTACAAATTCAATATACCACAGTCGGGCCGCGGAATCGGCCGGGCAAAGCCGTGGCCCAGCCGTCGGTCTCAAAACTCTGCTAGTCGTGCCGGGCCTGTGACCATTCCTTGAACATGGCCTGATGTCGGCGCCGCGTAGTTGAGCGACGAGCTGATGGCGATGCGTTGTCGTGAGTGTCGGCCGCATGCACTGGTGTCCGCACCGGCGTCCGATCGCTGGACTGCGGCGCCACGCGCCAGCCATTGATGAAAACCCGGCGCGATTCAGTTGCGGTGCGCGGCAACGAAGGGGCGAGCGTCATCTGCGTATCATTCACTGTCGACAGTTGTTCCGAAATCTCCATCACGCTCGAGTCTCCGCCAAACATCTCCGCGCAATTCTCTAAACGAACGCCAGCGGAGGTTTCTCCGCTTTCGAAACGGAATCAGAAAACCCCTGAATCGCATCCGCTTCGTTTTCGAAGGTATCGAAGACGTTCAGCAGCCTGGTGATCGTTAATAACTCATGCAGCGACTCCGTCAGGCCCATCAGCTTGATTATCCCGCCCTTGTTCTCTACTGAAACCTGACTCGCCACCAGTTCACCCAGGCCACAGGAGTCGATAAAGGTAACGCCGGCCAAATTCAAAAGAATCTGAGTTTTCTTTTCGAGGACGAGCGCGCGTATGGTCCGGTGCAGCGCTACCGCATTGCCGCCAACTCTCAACCTTCCCTTCAAGTCAAGAATGGTGACGTCTCCAGACTGACGCTCATTGATGTAGAGATTGATCACTGGGCCGACCTTACGCCACTGAAGTGTATATGTCAAATACAGGATATATTGCAGATGGACAATATTCACCGCATGTGGTAAGTAATGTAGTGCACTTGAGAAATGTTCATGATTGAGATTCGAGTAGATCAGTTGCTGGCCGATCACGGGCGAACCTTTTATTGGTTGGCTAAAGAAACTGGAATCAGCCACACTACGCTTTGGCGTTTGAAGAAGGGCAAGGCGCTCGGCATCAATTTCGAAACGCTGGAAAAGATGTGCGCGGCGCTCAAGTGCCAACCGGGTGATGTGCTCGGGCTGGCAAACCTGAAAAAGAACGGTAAGAAAGTTCCGCCTGGTGGGCGCCTCAGAAAGAAGCAAAGATGAGTATCAACTCGGCAAAGCCTTTAACGTGTAGATTCATCGACGTCGAGGCCGACGTTCGATTGGAACTGAGCAACGAGGCTGACCAGCCCCTCAAATGTGTGGAAGTTTTGACAGTCTTCCTGAAAGACATGGAAACTCCCGGAGGCGGACCGTCACAGGCCCACATTAGATTTGACGCGGTTGGGTCCATTCGGCCCAGGGAAAACGTCGTCGTCTCCCACAAAACATGGGTGAATGGCAAGGTTGCTGGCGCCGGCGACGATCTAATAGCACGCTTGAAAGTGATAGCGGGCGAAGTCAAACCTTACGTGCTTGATATTTCCTGGCAGGATCCGGAAGGCAAAACGCGTTTTCAACGAATACCCGTGGGACATTGAGTGCGTCGCAGCCGTGGGTTCGATTTGCGATCGGAGATTTAAATTGAAGAGAAACCGTGATGATAGTTTGTGAATTCTGTTTCCAGTACAGGCAAAACGGTGAATGTGGACTCGGCCTCAAGATTCCGAAGAGCATGACGTGCCGCGAGTTTGGTCCCACCCTCGAAAAATTTTGTGCAGACCCCAAAGACTTCGTCGACCCCAAACAGATCGTCCAGATGGC
>JANLYZ010000447.1:0-3570 GCA_031365905.1 Chloracidobacterium sp.
CATACGTGTTCTCAGGCAGGCAAGATACGGGAATGCCGCTCTTTGCTAACGCTAAAAAGCCTTTCGCGTCGTGTTTCTCGGGAATTTGAATGTAAGTTATTGGGAACATCAAACTCAAAATAGGCACATTCTCCTAACGTGTCAAGGTTTGCAGGTCACCAGCGGCTGGCTGCTTGTTGGGGACGTATCTCTTGCTCTTTTATCGATGCCTTTTCGCTGACCCGGCTGGGGCTACGCAACTCGCCGCTGGCTAGCCGCAAGCCGTTGATTCACAACGCGCCAGAATATTGTTACCGCCTTGGCCTTCTCGTCGAAGAAGTCTTCAAAGAAACCAAGCCGACGCGTTTCGAGGATTCAAGCGACCGACACGATATATTCAGTTGGCAGGGAACGGCGGCCACGCGCGTGCTTGGCTGGTTCAATCAACTCACGAATGGTGTCGATCAGTTCGTCGACGGTTTCGGGCGTGAACGAGGCTTCACCATCCTCTGGGCAAACCCACGCGGAGATATTGGGCACTCGGATGGAAACACCTTCCTCTTCGTATTCGAAGGTAGTCGGCCGCCATTCTTTCGGACTTTGGTGTTCAGCACAAATTGGAACAGACTGGCTACTCATTCTAGTTGTTCTTTCTTTCCCGTCGCCTGAACGGTGGGCTCTCCCATTCTTGTTCATCTGGAATATAGGCCGTCACAAACTCAATGTAAACCGGATCCGCATGTTCACAGACTACGTGCAAATAGATATCGACGCTTGGAGATAAACTCGTCTTTCCACATATGAGAGCCCTGTTGGACTCTGGATACTCCTCTATCATCGTTCCGGCGAGCACAGCTTCGACCATGTGCCTCCGATCAAAGCCCTCTTTGAGCGCGTGAATCAGGGCGTGACTCTTTATTAGATATCGTCCGTTCCTTATTCGGATGCGAATAAGCTCAATGTCCACGCGCCGTATTCCTCATCTCTGGCTTTCCTTGATAGCTAACTGAGAGCCTGCCCTTTCTACTGCAAGCCGAGTTCAGTAGCTGAATACGGCATGGGGGTACGGCTTTCGAACGATGTCACGAAGGTCAGCACAGGCAGAGAGCGAAAGAACTACTTGATAATCCATGAGGGAAGCTCACGTTCGACTTCCTCAATCGGGATTCGCTCACCACGATCAAGTTCGGTCAACCCCTGTCGCACTGCGGCGATAAACTCGATCTCCTGGTCCAGAATGCGCACGAGCGAATCTTCAACAATCTGTTTCTTGCTCATGTCTTGCGGCACCGTTCGGCTAAGCAACTCTGCGCTGGCTGGCTACAAGCCGCTGATTCACGACACGCCAGAATGTTGTTACGGCCTTGGCTTTCTCATCGAAGAAGTCTTGAAAGAAACCCGCCTTGTTAAGCGGGACAGGATATGAATATCTCTCTCCATCGTCGCCAAACTCAGTAACCCAATCAGCCGGTTCTTTTGGATCGACCAATGAAAAGAGGGCCGGTGGATATAAGAAAGGACGGCCGGCGTTGTTCAAGATGCGGAGATGATCGGCTTCGATACCAATCACAACATACGGCTGCCCAAACGTCAGGTCTCCGTAGCGCGCATTCTTTTTCTTGAGTCTTACGATCATGGTCAATGCGATCGGTAACTTGGAACTTCCAGATTCAAGTTACTTATCATTTGGAAGTGCTTCTTGTTTCTCGAGAGCAACGTAAGGTTTTCCTCAATGGCCGTAGCCGCAATCAGGGAATCGAAGACGCGCAGGCCGTGCGATTTAGCAAATTGCCTGAGGAGGCCGTATGAAGAGTTGCCGATCTCGGTAGTCAAGGGGATAGCTGAATACACTGCTACGAGCTGATCGATTTGCGTAACTTCCTCCTTATTCCGAGCGCCAACGATGAGCTCTAACGCGGTGACGATTGACATCGACCACGAGTCGTCGAGTTGATCAAGGAAGTCAATTGCCGCCTGATTGTTTCTGGAGACATCAACCAGAACGTCGGTGTCGACAAGGTAGGGCATCTGTTGCGCCTGTGCTTAAGCCCGTGGACTGTCCCGGAGACTGTTGACGTAGCTGACGCCATCCTTAATGTCTGCGCGGTCCGCCCACATCCCGGCAAAACCAAGTTCTCGAATAGGCGATGCTTTGCTGGCGGTCTGTTCGCGATTGAGATGAATCTCGACCACGGTCCCTTCCTTGAGCTTTATCTTGCCAAGCGGCTTGAAAACACCCTTTTCATATCTTGCTTCTATAACCATAAGACTCTGCTTCTGACGTGACCCCTGAGAGATGTTAGGAGCTACAGTAAAACCGGTCAAGTGCTGATACCCTAACGCAAATAGTCTTCCAGTTGCACCGCGCGATCAGTTTTCTCGTCGCGATATTTCACGATCACGGGCGCGTAGAGCGATAGTCCCCAGGCCTTTCCCGCCTCGCCGCGCACGTTCCGCGAGCCCGGCACCACCACGGCGCCGGCCGGGATTTCCAACGGCGCATCGGGAGTGCGCTGATAGATTTTTTCGCGCGCGAGATCGTAAACCGGCGTTGAGCCGGTGAGAATCGTTCCCGCTGCCAACACCGCGCGCTCGCGCACAATCGTCCCTTCGTAGACTCCGCAGCCGCCGCCCACGAGCACGTCGTCCTCAATAACGACGGGCACTGCGCCGACTGGCTCCAGCACGCCGCCAATTTGCGCCGCAGCCGACAAGTGAACACGCTTTCCGATCTGCGCGCACGAGCCAACCAGCGCATGACTATCTATCATTGTTCCTTCGTCAACGTAGGCACCAACGTTGACGAACATCGGTGGCATGCAGACAACGCCGGGCGCGATGTAGGCGCCGTCGCGTATGCTTGAACCGCCGGGCACAATACGCACGCGATCGGCGACGGAAAACTTTCTGATTGGATATGTGTGCTTGTCGATGAATTGCAGGTTCGCATCCGGTGCAGTCATTTCAATTAGCGCGCCCATGCGAAAGCCGAGCAGTATGCCGCGTTTGACCCAGGCATTTGTTTGCCACTCGCCGTTAGCATCGCGCTCAGCGGCGCGGATCTCGCCACCATTGAGCGACGCCTTAAATTCAGCGAACAATGCGAACTCTTCGTCCGAGTATTCGCCGGCGTTGCGCGCTGCCAGTTGCTCGATATCTTCACGCAGCGGCATGCACACTCTCCAGCAGGCCAAGGTCTGTGATCACCTCACGAATACGCGCGCGACTCTTTTCCTGAATCGGGACGAGCGGCAAACGGAAATTCTCTTCCAACAGCCCCATCATTGCCATTGCCGCTTTCACTGGTCCCGGACTCGATTCAATGAAGTTAACTTCCATCAACGGCAGCAACTGGTAATGCAGCGCCCGCGCCTCCGTCGAGTTTCCCTCGAGCGCGAGCTCGGTCATGCGGGACATTAAATCAGGAATTTCGTTTGAGGCCACGGAAACAATTCCTTCCGCGCCGAGCGCGATTAGCGGCAGTGTGACGGCATCGTCACCTGATAACACGCAAAAGTTTTCCGGACGCTCACGCAGTATCTCCATGATCTGCGACAGGTTTCCTGAAGCTTCCTTCACAGCCACGATGTT
>JANLYZ010000461.1:0-2694 GCA_031365905.1 Chloracidobacterium sp.
TTCGATATCCACGTGCCTAAGCCAGTCGAGCCGGCGGAATTGGTGGCCGTCATCGCGAGCCTCGCCAGTCGCATATCAAAACGTACGAGTTCATCGGATTAAGCTTGCTCGGTTGCGTCTTCACGCCGCAGGCGAAGTTGAATAGCCGTGGCACCGCCCAAGGATTACGAATCATCATTTACGTCCTCACTCCCAAGGTATTGCGATTCAGTGAATGCGGCATCCCCACTTAAGAATAACTCGACGCGAGAAGTCGCTTTGGTATAATGGCCGCCATGCAAACTGATCTGACGGAACAGGCAAAGAAGCTTAGCATCTCTGACCGCATCCTCCTGGTCGAAGAAATTTGGGACACGATAGCCGAAGAGAATCAAGCTTTTCAGTTAACGGACGCTCAGAAGCGAGAGCTTGATCGGCGGTTGGAAGTCGCGAAGAGTAATCCCCGGCAGGGTCGAACCTGGGATGAGATCAAAGCAGAATTCATGAAGTCGCGCTAACTGCAGATGTTCATTCGCTTCACTCCCGACGCGGATGCCGAGCTCGCCGAGGCGCGCCAATGGTATGCCCACCAGCGCCAGGACTTGGACGTTGAATTTATGGAGTGTCTCGACAACGCACTGTTGCGCGTCGTTCGTAACCCACAACTCTATCCCATCGTCTACCGAAACCTTAGACGCGCGGTCGTTCGGCGTTTTCCCTTTGCCGTGTTTTATGAAGTCGGCGCTGAAGAGATTCAAGTCATAGCCGTTTTCCATTCGCGTCGCGATCCTGAAAGGTGGCAGTCGCGAGAGCGATAGCTGGAATTAACAGGGCAAGCCCGGGCGGGGCAGTAGCCCGACAGTTATGGAGGGCTCCCCCGTAGACTCTTAATAATTCCTTAAGCCGCGACTGCGTCGTTGACGGGGTGCTGCGGTTTCTTTCGCAGGATTGCTGCTGAGATCAGCGTAACGATCAAGCCAATCGGAAACGGCTCAAGGAAACTGAACGCGGCGTTGAGGAAAGGATTGTTGAGCGTCGCCTTCATGCCCTTCATCTCAGCGGAGAGGGCAGAAATCTTCTGAGCGCTCTCACCTGCGGCCCGGGCTTTCTCAATCATGTACGCCGCGTACTTGTCGGCGAAATCAGGCATGAACTTGAAATAGATGATCTCCCAGGTCACGACATAACAGACGCTGGCGACGAGCGTAATCAAGATCCCCACCGCGAACGCGCGGCCGAAACTAATTTGCCCGCCCCCGATATTCTCGCGATACGAACGAATCCCAGGGAATATCAGCATTGACCCGAGAATTAGAATTGTATAGCCGAGAGTGAGGCTGTGGCCAAAGCCTATTCGCTCCGAGAAAACGAGGGAAAGGGTCATCATGGCAATCATGATGAACCCGGAAATCAAACCAAACGTCAGAACTGTCTTTTTCATTTTTTGCTGCTCCCGCCTTTCTAGCAGGCTACTGAAAGGCTCTTGTTGAATGTTGAAATACCAAATTTGGAGTGCGCCGACAACGGCGGCGCTTTTGGATTCCAAATATTTCTGTAGCTGCAAATCGAAAGCGGCGTCTCCCGACTCGTCGGGATTGCCGCCGCACTCCAAATGGAGTTTTTCAGCAGCCTGATAAAGTTTTGAACTACGGCCAGTGAATCTACCTCTGACACTCGGGTCTTGTCGTCACCCTTTAGGATGATTTTGCCGGATTCGTGGGGCATCATACTTTTGGATGAGCGGGTTACGGTAGGTTTTTCTCTGCGCCCCCTGCGGCTTCGCCCAAAAAGTCGTTTCTACAGTCCGCGAAGCGGACGATTGAAAATAGCCCAGCGATTTATCGCTGGGGCGCGCACGGAGATTGGCGACGAAGTCCGTGCAGCGGACGGCTGAGAGATTTGATTTTGCGTTTGATGTTCAGCCGTCCGCTTCACGGACTCCCCCTCATTCAGCTTCTTATCCCAGCAGTGAACTGCTGGGCTAATTTCATTCGTCCGCTGCGCGGACTATTTGGGCAAAGCCGCCCTCTGCGAAGACCTCTCGCGTTCTCTGCGGTTGATTTTTCGGATCTCTTTTGACCGCGAGATTGCTCGCGTTAAGATACTGTGCAAATGGCCATGGCATCTGAAGACTACGTCTGTCTGAACATCGAGTGCCGCTACCATTCGTCGCAACCGTTTCCGGTTTGCCCGCAGTGCGGCCATCGAAATACGTTCGTCACGCAAAACAGTATGCGCTGGCGCGGCTGTATCGGCGGCGCCCTTATTTTCGCGATTGGCTGCTTTCTGCTGGGGCTTGCCGTCTTCGCGTCATTCCTCTTCGCAAACAAACCCACCCCGCTCAGAGACAAGGACGTGGCAGGTCTGGTGCTGCTCTACGGGCTGAGCGCAGTGTTTCTGATTGGCGGCATTTCTATCGCGATCGGCGGCGGTAGGTGGTTCATTAGGTACATGATCTCTTTGGGTCGACACGGCGGTTCCGGACGGATCCGATGACGTCGTTGATGCCCGCGTGTTTGGTTCAAACGGGGCAGTAACCCGACCGTAAGGGAGGGATCGTTGTCAGGGACACATGAATGAGAGAACTCAAACGTGATGTTTGCGTCAGAGTCGGGACGTATCAAACCGAGGTCAGACCTGCAACTCTTACGATTCTAAATTGTGGTCGCTGCCGTATTGTTTGAGAGAATCGGACAAATTGCAGGCCCGACCCCA
>JANLYZ010000003.1:0-4043 GCA_031365905.1 Chloracidobacterium sp.
TGCTCGGCGCGGTCGCTGTTTTCTATGTGATGCCCGGCTTGATGGACTTGAGTCTTCGCGAATGGGGCGACAAGGGCAAACGTTCGACTGGAGGTAGGCAAGGTCAGCCCTCGCCGGCGCCAATGTTTTCGCCCAGCAGTGCAACTGCCCCCAGTGATTACAGCGCGCCGCATCGTCGCATCTGATCTACTGGGACCGCGGGCGTCCCGCCCGCAACGCACCGCAGGTGCGAAGATCTGTTCGCGCTGCGCGCTCATTGCGGGCAGGATGCGCGCGCTCCCAACCGCCGTTTCGTCTTAGCGCATCCTTCAGGTTAAAATCATTCGCGCGCCGTCCGGGCCTTCCCGCCGGCGCTTTGAGATTGAAGAGGGCTATTGCTTCTAAGTAGTCCGACAATAATTGCCCAAACGAAGCTGGATATTCCGAAGTAACCGTCATGTTTTTTCAGGACACGCAACCGCCATTTGGTCACACGCCGAATCAACTCTTCGCGCGCTACTTTCAGGACATAACGAACAAAACCTGGGGCAACATCAGTCCGCTTTATCAGCTCGACGCTTTTGACTACACCATTCTCATCGCCTATTTCCTGATCCTGACCGTGCTGGCAATTTACGGCGGTTACCGAATCAAGCAGGTGATCGACTTCTGGCGCTATCGCAAATTCAAGCCACAACCAAAGGGCTCATTCAGCGAAGCAGAGTTGCCGATCATCACAGTCCAGCTCCCGCTGTTTAATGAAATGTATGTCGTCGAGAGACTGGTCGAAGCAATTACGAAGTTTGACTATCCGCACGACCGGCTCCAGATTCAGGTGCTTGACGATTCAACTGACGAGACGGTCAAGCTCGGGGAAGCAACAGTCGAAAAGTATCGTCAATTGGGCTTTGACATTGAATACGTGCACCGCGCAGATCGCACCGGCTTCAAAGCGGGCGCGCTCGAGAATGGCATGAAGACCGCGAAGGGCGAACTGCTCGCCATCTTCGACGCTGACTTCGTTCCGAATCCTGACTGCCTGCGCAAGCTAGTCGACTATTTCATCGACCCCATGGTTGGCTGCGCGCAAATGCGCTGGTCACACATCAACGGCGATTACAATTTACTGACTCGCTTGCAGACCATCATGCTCGACGGCCACTTCGTCGTCGAACAGACCACGCGCAATCGCACCGGTGGATTTTTCAACTTCAACGGCACGGCCGGCATTTGGCGGCGCAAAGCAATCGCGGCGAGCGGCGGCTGGCAACACGACACGCTTACGGAAGACACGGATCTCAGTTTTCGCGCGCAGTTGATGGGTTGGAAATTTGTCTACCTGCTCGACGAAGAAGCGCCTGCGGAAATTCCGGTTGAGATCAATGCCTTCAAAGCACAGCAACGACGCTGGGCGAAAGGCGTCATGCAGGTAGGCATCAAGCTCTATCCGCGCATTTGGCGCGCGCGTTTGCCGCTGCGCGTGCGGCTGGAAATGTTTTTCCGGTTAACCGGAAATATTAGTTATCCGCTGATGATTGTGGCGAGTTTCCTGCAGTTTCCGTTGCTGCTCGTGCGTTACAACCAGCCGTTTTACCATTTGATGATTGTCGATCTGCCGCTGCTCTTCTTTTCGTCAATATCTGTATTTCTTTTTTACGGCACGGCCGTTTGGTATCTCGACAAAAAGCGCACGCCACGCATGTTGCATCTGCCGCTGGTGATGGCACTCGGCATTGGCCTGGCGTTTTCGAACGCGCGCGCCGTGCTCGAAGCCTTGTTTGGAATCAAGAGCGACTTCGTGCGTACGCCAAAATATCAGGTCGAAAAAAACAAAGACGAAACGTGGAAGCGCAAGAAGTACAAACGCAAGCGCGGACTATTGCCGTTGCTCGAACTCAGTTTCTCGATTTATTTTCTGCTGGCAATACTCTATGCGTCGCACATGCGCATGTGGGGCACCGTTCCTTTTCTGCTGCTGTTTTTCTTCGGCTTCGGCTATATGGGCGTGATGAGTTTTGTGCAGTCGTTTAGCGGGAGCCGCCTGGCTTCGCTCTGGAAGCCGGTGACCAAGCCTTCCATCTAAGTAGGACAGATATTCTTGTGTGTCGCTGATTACTCAATCCATTGAAGGGAAGAATGGACAGGCAAGAATGCGGGCCTACAGATTTATCGCTTTCCCTGTTGATCTCTCACGGCGCTATCAACTAGTATCCGTGAGCCCTCTTAAGTTTCTCCGCGGTGGGCTTTGCTGAGATAGTCTCTCGCGAAGGCGCATTTGGAATGTGCCTATCATTCGAAACTAATTTTACTAATCGATGAGGTAAAACATGATTGCTACGAAATCCCCCTGCGCCAGACTGTGCGTACTCTTTGTTCTCATTCTTGCTTTTGCGTTTACTGCTCTGGCGCAATCACAAGCGACGACTGGAAATATTGAAGGCCGCGTGCTCGATCCAAATGGAGCAGCGCTGCCTGGCGCGACCATCACCGCCACCAATCAGGCGACTGGCTTTGAAAAAACGGCCACCTCCGACAGTGAAGGAAACTATCGCTTCATTCTATTGCCGCCCGGGCCCTACACAGTGCGCGTGACTGGTCAGGGATTCGCGCAGACCGAATTGCGCGACGTGGCCGTAACAGTTGGCAGCAAGACTCCGCTCGACTTGAACCTTTCCGTGGGCGGCGCCAGCGGTTCGGTTACGGTTACGAGCGAAGCGCCAGTCGTTGAGACTACGCGCACATCAGTCTCAACTACCATCAATCAACGCTCGATTGAGAACCTGCCGATCAACGGTCGAAATTTTCAAGACTTCGCCACGCTATCACCGGGTGTGATCCGCGATCCGCGCGGCGGCGATCTCTCAGTGGGTGGACAGCGCGGCACCTTTAACAGTTTGCAAGTTGACGGGGTTGATAATAACAACACTTTCTTCGGCCAGGCGCTTGGCCGCGGTGGCGTTCGTCCTCCTTACCAATTTTCTGAGGAGTCAGTGCAGGAGTTTCAGGTAAACCAGAACGGATTTTCGGCGGAGTTTGGACGCGCCGGTGGCGCCGTTATAAACGTTGTCACCAAGTCAGGCACGAACGAGTTTCATGGCGGCGCGTTTGAATATTTCCGCGACGAAGCGCTGAACTCAAACGATCCGGTGACCAAGGCAAATGAGTCGCGACGCGGACTGCCAAACAAGCGCCCGGCGTTGAGGATTAATCAGTTTGGCGGTCGCGTGGGCGGTCCAATCACGAAGAACAAAGCTTTCTTCTTTGTTACTTACGATGGCCAGCGTGCGAATGTGCCGCAGGTGCTTGATGTGCCCAATCTCGCTACTGCGCCCGCGGGTGCCTTAACAATTCTGCTGCCGAAGCTCAACACCTATCCGGTCGGACGCAAGCAGGATGTGTTGCTTGGGAAAGTCGATTTTGTATTGAACCCGCGGAACCAGTTGTCCTTACGCTACAACCATCAGGGCTTCACCGGCGTTAACAATGAAAACAATGGAACCTTGAGCGCTGCAGAACATTCGGGTAACAGTCTGGTTAAGAGCGATACTTTTTCCGGCACTCTGACCTCGACAATTACCCAAAGGGTTACCAACGAATTTCGGTTCCAGCTTGCCCGAGACAAAGAACCCGGCCAGGCGAATAGCGATCAGCCGGAGGCCGTCATCAACACCGGCGGCGGCAACCTGAGCATCGGGCGCAACAACTTCAGCCCGCGCGAGACCACCATCAAACGGGTGCAGTTGATTGACAACATTTCTTACTTGCGCGGTCGCAGCAACTGGAAGGTTGGTCTCGACTTTAATCACGATAGCGTCTTTAATTTCTTTCCTGGTCTCTTCAGCGGCTCGTACACTTTTCCGTCATACACGGCGTTCGCGTCGAATACACCTTCCGCGTACACGCAAAATTTTGCGGGCGCCGGAACAACCGGCGGGACGACCAAGCCAAACCTGACGGAATATGCTTTCTTCGGACAGAATGATTTTCGCGCCACTTCAAAGCTCACTCTGAATCTTGGCTTACGCTACGATTACGAGAAACCGGCTTGTCCACCGATCCAGAAC
>JANLYZ010000021.1:0-17422 GCA_031365905.1 Chloracidobacterium sp.
TGTTACAGCTAACCGGGCCCAATGGCAGCGGCAAGACAAGTTTGCTGCGCATCATCTGCGGACTGGCAGCTCCAGAGAGTGGAGAGATACGCTGGCAAGGTGCGAAGATTCACTCGCTCGCTGAGGAATATTCCCTCAGCATCGCCTACATCGGCCATCGCATCGCAGTCAAAGAGGAATTAAATTCGCTTGAGAACCTGCGCATCTCAAGTGGCCTCGCAGGTACGGAACTAACGGACGATCAGGCTCAACAGGCGCTCGCGAGAGTGGGGCTAGCAGGCCGTGAAAAACTGCCGGCGCGCTTTCTCTCTGAAGGACAACGGCGAAGGTCAGCGCTCGCGCGGCTCATCAATTGCACCGCGGCATTATGGATACTCGATGAAGTGTTAGCATCGCTTGATCGTGCAGCGATATCGCTGGTTGAATTACTTATCGGCGACCATTTGAACAACGGGGGGATGGCAATCGTTGCCACGCACCAGGAACTCCACATCTCCGCAGGTTCGCTTCAGCGACTCGAGCTCGAGTCCGCAGTTCTCGGCAGCGCGGAACCGCCGCGGTGGAACTCGTGAGCGCTCCTGCCACCTTGTCAATGTTTCGTTGGATCGTCGTGCGCGACCTTACGCTGGCGTGGCGGCGGCGCGCCGATGTTTTATCGACGCTGTTCTTCTTTGTAATCGTAGTGAGTCTGTTTCCGTTGGGAATCGGCCCGGAAACACAGTTGCTGCGGTCAATCGCGCCGGGCGTGGTATGGGTAGCGGCGCTGCTCGCTTCGATGCTTTCGCTCGGCCGACTTTTCCAGAACGACTACCAGGACGGCACGCTCGAACAGATGCTGCTGACGCCTCAGCCGCTTTACCTGGTTGTACTCGGAAAGGTCCTGGCCCAGTGGCTGGTAGCTGAAGTTCCACTGATCCTGATTGCGCCGCTGATCGGGGTGCAGTTTGGTTTAGCTTCCGATACGCTTTTGATACTTTTTGTTTCGTTGCTGATTGGCTCGCCGATCTTGAGTTTGATCGGATCCATTGGCGCAGCGCTAACACTGGGGCTACGCGGCGGCGGCGTTCTGATAGCTCTGCTGATTCTGCCGCTGTACGTTCCGGTTTTGATCTTTGGAGCAGGCGCCGTCGATGCCAGCGTTACGGGCGTGAGTTCGCAAGCGAATCTTTATTTGCTGGGCGCATTTTTGGTTGTGTCGCTGGTTTTTGCGCCGTGGGCAACCTCGGCCGCGCTCAGAATCTCAGTTGAGTGAGACGCGAAAAGAAACATTTGTCACTTGAAATTTTCCATTTGTCATTTGGATCGATGCGGATCGAATCCAGCATAGATGGAAAGGGCTTCGCACCAGGACGGCAAATGAAAAATATCAAATGACAAATGGAAAATCTTCAGGTCTAGTTGATCAATGAATCTCTACAAATACGCATCCCCTTCGGCTTTTTACCCGTTAGCTGGAAAGATGATCCCGTGGTTCGCTGTGTCCGCAGCGATTTTCTTCGCGGTCGCGATGTATTTCGGTTTCGTGTTAGCTCCACAGCGGGCCGGTGATCAGAATCAGGTTTATCACATCATTTTTATTCATGTCGCGGCTGCCTGGATGGGAATGTTTCTTTATGTACTGATGGCAATTTACGCAGGCATCGGCTGGGCCTTTAATGCGCGGCTCGCTTCGATGATGGCTTCATCTCTTTCGATAACGGGCGCTATCTTTACGCTGTTATCGCTGGTAACCGGTTCGCTGTGGGGAAAGCCAACCTGGGGGACTTGGTGGGCCTGGGATGCGCGCATTACATCGACGCTCATCCTGCTGTTTCTTTATATTGGTTTCATCTCGCTGCAATCAGCGATCGACGACCAAAGACGGGCGGACAAGGCCGGCGCGGTATTGGCATTAGTAGGCGTGATCAACGTACCAATAATCTATTTCTCGGTGCAATGGTGGAACACTTTGCATCAAGGTGCGACTATTCGTCTCCTCGAAAAACCCAAGATGACCTCGCCGATGTTAATCGCGATGTTGGTCATGCTAGTAGCGTGCTGGCTCTATTCAATCGCCGTGGTTTTGATCCGGCTGCGCTGCATTATTTTGGAAAGAGAACAAAATGCCGCATGGGTAAGCGAGGGGGCAGCTTAAGATATGAACTGGTCAGAATTCTTTTCTATGGGCGGTTACGGCTTCTACGTTTGGGGTTCCTACATAACTGCGCTCATACTACTGGGTGGAGAAGTACTGTTGCTCGGAAGACGCAAACGCGCATTGGGAAATCGCGTCAACCGCGATCAGGATTAGACTAAGGTAATAATCATGAAACGTCGTCATAAACGAATTAGCTTTATCATCGCCGGACTCGCGGGGCTTGGCATCGCAGCCGCGCTCGTGCTCAGCGCTTTTCAGAAGAATCTGGTTTTCTTTTTCAGTCCTTCGCAGGTCGTGGCCAAAGAAGCGCCGGTAAACAAAACATTTCGCGTGGGCGGACTCGTCGAGAATGGAACTCTCAAACGCGACAACGACGGCTTGACCGTGCGCTTCACCGTGACAGACACGGCCAAGAGCATTCCGGTTGTGTACAAGGGAATTCTTCCCGACCTCTTCAAAGAAGGCAAAGGCTGCGTGGCACAAGGGCACGTTGGAACCGACGGCGTTTTTTACGCGGACCAGGTGCTCGCCAAGCACGACGAAAACTACATGCCTCCGCAGGCCGGCCAAGCAATCGACGCCGCGAAACATGAAAAGGAAGCGGCGAAGTCGGTGGTTTACTAATCAACGGTTTAGGCCCGCCGCAGGGCCGTTAGTTAGTAGCCACGCCCGTGAGGGCGTGGATCAAAAACTGTGAAGTGGAGCCAGCGTCGAAGGTGCGGCACCAAGTTGTCGGCCGATCGGCTGGACTGCCGGCCCTTCGGGCCTCACAATTTTATTAGGCCTCCCAACCACGCCCTCACGGGCATGGCTATTGAATACCGGCCCGTGGGGCCTCTAAGCGATCGAACTATTTATGGTTCCTGAAGTTGGACAGTTCGCATTAATCCTCGCGCTCATGCTGGCGCTGACGCAGGCGACGTTGCCGCTCATCGGCGCGGCGCGCGGCAACCGTTCGTGGATCGCGGTCGCCGTTCCCGCCGGCCAGGCGCAGTTTATCTTTGTCGCTATCGCGTTTGGCTGTCTCGCCTATTCTTTTATCACTAACGACTTCTCGGTTCTCAACGTAGCCACCAATTCGAATTCACAACTTCCGCTTCACTATCGGCTCGCCGCCACCTGGGGCTCGCACGAAGGTTCGCTGTTGCTCTGGACGTTAATGCTCGGCCTCTGGACCGTCGCCGTTTCACTTTTCAGCCGCCACCTTCCCGCGGACATGGTGGCGCGGGTCTTGAGCGTGATGGGAATCATTAGCGTCGGCTTCCTGCTGTTCATGCTGACTACGTCGAATCCCTTTGCGCGCTTGTTTCCCGTGCCCGCCGATGGGCACGACCTCAATCCCCTGCTTCAGGATCCGGCGATGGTGGCACACCCGCCGATGCTCTACATGGGTTACGTCGGCTTCTCCGTCGCCTTCGCGTTTGCAATTTCGGCGCTCATCAGCGGCCGGCTCGATGCGACCTGGGCGCGCTGGTCGCGACCCTGGACCACAGTCGCCTGGATGTTTCTTACGATTGGCATTGCGCTCGGAAGCTGGTGGGCTTACTACGAACTCGGCTGGGGCGGTTGGTGGTTTTGGGATCCGGTAGAGAACGCTTCCTTCATGCCGTGGCTGGTTGGCACTGCGTTGATTCACTCGCTGGCTGTAACTGAAAAGCGCGGCGGTTTCAAAAGCTGGACTGTTCTATTGGCCATTGGCGCTTTCTCTCTAAGTCTGCTGGGAACGTTCTTGGTGCGCTCCGGCGTTTTGACTTCCGTGCACGCTTTCGCCACCGATCCGAAGCGCGGCATCTTCATCCTGGCTTTCCTCGTGATCGTAATCGGCGGTTCCTTATTGCTCTACGCCTGGCGCGCGAAACAAGTCGGGCTCGGCAGCAAGTTTGAAGTAATTTCGCGGGAGTCGTTGCTGCTTTCAAACAACGTGCTGCTGGTTGTGGCGGCGGGTTCGGTTTTGTTAGGCACGCTTTATCCACTCATCATCGACGCGCTCGGCATGGGCAAGCTTTCGGTGGGCCCGCCCTATTTCAACAGCGTGTTCGTACCGTTAATGGCGCCGGCGGCCTTTCTAATGGGAATCGGTCCTATCGCACGTTGGAAGAAGGCGAGCCTGCCTGAATTGGCGGTGCGGCTGCGTTGGGCATTTATCGCGAGTCTGGTTACAGCACTGCTGCTGCCATTCGTGCTCGGTAAGTGGAAACCGCTCGCGAGTCTCGGCTTGTTGCTCGCTCTTTGGATCTTGACCACCGTAATCGTCAACATCTTTCAGCGCGTGAAGAGCACGTCAGGTCAGTTCAATGTTCTGCAGAAACTGGGCATGCAAACACGCAGTTATTACGGCATGCAACTCGCCCATCTTGGGGTTGCAGTCTTCATTGTCGGCGTGACGATCGTTACCGGTTATCAATCCGAACAGGATGTGCGCATGGACGTTGGCGACACGGTTAACGCCGGCGGTTACACTTTTCGCTTCAATGGCGTAACTAATACAGTCGGACCAAACTACCAGGCGGAGCGCGCTGAAATTGAAGTCACCAGGAACGGCGTGGTAACAAACACAATGTATCCCGAGAAGCGATCTTATACGGCCACTGGCAGCGTGATGACCGAAACTGCGATTGATAGCGGCGTGTTTCGCGATCTTTACATCTCGCTCGGCGAGCCTGTGAGCGGCGGCGCCTGGAGCGTGCGCGTCTATTACAAACCTTTCGTCTCCTGGATTTGGGGCGGGGCGGTTCTGATGGCGCTGGGCGGCGGCCTGGCCCTCAGCGATCGCCGCTATGCATTAGCTGCGCGAAAACAACGCGAAGCTCTCGCTCAACAGCCACAACAACCGATTCCGGCAGTAGCACTGGTAGCCAAGGAAGTATGACTAGATTTGTAATACCGCTAGTTCTATTCGTCATCCTGATTGTGTTCCTGGCCATCGGGCTGGGACGTGATCCGCACCTCGTACCTTCCGCACTCATCAACAAACCGGCGCCTGATTTCGCTTTGCCGGAGTTGCGCCAGCCTGCCAAAATAATTTCGCCCAGCCAGATGCGCGGCAAAGTTTGGCTCCTGAATGTTTGGGGCTCGTGGTGCCCGGCGTGTCGCGAGGAGCATCCGTTTTTGATCGAGATTGCGCAGAGTAAAGCTGTGCCGATTTATGGACTCGATTGGAAAGACAAACGCGAAGACGCTCTCGCAGTACTGAGTGAGCTGGGCGACCCTTATGTTCTGAACATCTCTGATTTCGAAGGCCGAGCAGCGATTGACTACGGAATCACAGGCGCGCCGGAGACTTATCTGATCGACAAGCAAGGCATCATCCGTTACAAGGAAGTCGGCCAGCTAACCCCTGACATCATGGAGAAGAAAATTCTGCCACTAGTTCGGGAGTTGAACCGTTGATTAAGCGAGCGTTGGCATAAATTTTGACGATGAAGTCTTTCTTTTTTTTAATAATAATGCTTGCTTCCCTTCCCGTTTTTGCTTTGGCAAAGGAGGCGCAGTCCTCGGCATCCGATCCGGCGTTGGAAGAGCGCGTCATGAAGCTCTCCAAAGAACTGCGCTGTCTCGTCTGCCAAAATGAAACGCTCGCCGACTCGCGCGCCGACCTCGCGGAAGATCTTCGCAACCAGATTCGTGAACAGATGAGGTCCGGCAAAAGTGACAAGGAAATCGTCGCTTATCTCACCGCTCGCTACGGCAAGTTTATTCTTTATAACCCGCCTGTCGATCCAACCACCTACCTGCTTTGGTTCGGGCCATTCGTGTTATTACTCGCCGGCCTCTTCATGCTCTTTCGATATGTGAAACAGAGACGCGAGTTGATTGTTGAGCAACCACTCTCGGCGGACGATCGTGTGCGCGCGGAGACTCTTTTGAAATCCGACCACGGCAAAGAAACCGCATGATTCTCTTCTGGCTCATCTGCGCCGGCCTCGTCGCAATCGCGCTGGCCTTCCTCCTGCCGACGTTGCTCGAACGCGCTACTGACACGAATGAGAACGACAAGGAGCTGGCGAATCTCGAAGTCTATCGCGATCAACTCTCCGAATTGGATAGGGACTTGGCAAACGGTCTTGTCAGCCAGGAACAGTATCAACAGGAGCGGGATGAAATAGAACGACGTTTGTTGGACGACGTAGCCACCAAGGAAACCGTAAACAAGAAGTCCAGGCCGGCAGCCGCAAGCCGCGGTGCGGTTTATGCCGTGACGCTTGGGATTCCTGTTCTCGCCGTCGTCTTATACCTGTTCGTCGGTAATCGTGCTGCGCTATCAGGCGTACCACCGCCAAGCTTACCTGCTTCCGAAGCGCGACGTGATGGACAGATGAGCCAGGCACAAATAGACGCGAACGTTGCGGCCCTGGCTAAACGCATGGAAGCCAATCCGAATGATGCCGTCGGTTGGGCCATGCTCGGGCGCTCCTACATCAATCTCGAAAAATACCGCGAGGCGAGTGACGCCTACGCGAAGGCTGCGGCGTTGAAGACTGGCGACGCAGACCTGCTCATCGAGTATGCCTTCGCGCTGGCGATGGCCAATGACAGGAAACTCGAGGGACAGCCCGCAGCTCTGATTAAGCGCGCGTTACAGATCGCGCCGGAAAATCCCAACGCGCTGCAACTGGCCGGCCGGGCTGAGTTTGAAGCCAAGAACTACAAACAGGCAATTGTTTATTGGCAGAAGGTGCATGATAAGAGCTCCGGCAATCGGGAACTTCAGCAGTCCGTCGCAAAAGAGATCGACGAGGCGAAGTCGCTGGCCGGCGCATCCGCGAAGTAGGATTAGCGGTAACGCAAACTGTTAGTTTACGTATCGCGCCAATCAAGGCTGCGCGCAAACTAACAGTTTGCGCTACGAAAGCAACGAGGAGATAGCTTATGCCGGAAGAAAAGAGGAAGGTTGTTGATTGCCGTCTTCACCCGAGTGAAAAGAATTGTTCACTGCGGATGGAAGGAACCGAAGAGGAAGTGCTCGAGGCGGCGACACAACACGCGGTTACTGCACACGGTCACACCAACAGTCCTGAGTTGCGCGAACAGATTCGCACGATACTCAAAGACGCCGAAGCTTAGGGCGCGTTAACGAAAACAATGACACGAGACAATCTCTTATTTGCAATTATAGGCGTGCTGTTTGGGTTCATCGTCGGGTTTCTTTTCGCCAGCACCATGAATCAACGCTATGGACCGGGCGCGCCCACCGCTTTATCGGCTGGCCAGATGCCTGCCGATCATCCACCGCCTGGCGCCAACCCCGGCGCTCCCCCTTCGGGGAACATGCAGGCGGAAGTGACGGCGCAACTGGAAAAGGCCCGCAGCAATCCCAAAGATTTCGACGCTCAGGTAAAGGCAGCGGAACTCTACTACCAGATTCAGCGTTACGATCCGGCAATTGAGTTCTTGCTAAAGGCCAATCAATTGAAGCCGGATGATTATCAAACTCTGGTGGCGCTCGGCCTCGTGAATCTGGATGCGGGTCACTTCGATGTTGCTGAGAAGTGGTACAAGGCCGCGCTGTTGAAAAAGAGCGACGACGTCGTCACGCTATCCGGTCTGGCTGCTGCTACGCTCGGTAAGGGTGATGCTAAGGCCGCTGAACAGGCCATCGCTAATTTGGAAAAAGTGGATCCGACCAGCGAGGATCTGACGCAGTTTAAGGATAAGTTAGCAGCGCTGAAGAAGTAGTAAACTGGCAGAAGCCCGCGCGTAAGCAAGGGCTCTTCTTTGTTCCGACGTTCTGCTGGGCTTGGCAAAAGAAGCCCTTGCTTACGCGCGGGCTTCTGCCTACTACTCACTGGCTGATGGTCATGCGAACCACACTCGCGAGCGGAATCCGTTTGATCTTTCCGTCCATCCCAACCACGACCACCTGACCATTCTCGACCGTAACGCGCCGCACGCCGGCCATCGAACGATTAACAAGTGTTCCGTCGCTGGTTTCAATGATCAACCGCGGCCCACTCTGCTCCGCATCCTGAGCGGGCACCTCAGCGGTGGCAGGCTTTGCAGGACTCCGCGCTCTGCCTTTTCTGGTTGCTCGCGTTCCAGCCGCCGGCGTCTCTGTCCCTTCAGCAGTCGGTTTCTTTTCCGTCTCACTCGTCGCAGTGGTTTCATCCGCCTTCGGCGCTACGACTGGCCGCGTTCTCCTTGCAACCGGACGACGGGTACGCGCGTTCCTGGTTGGAGTTTTAGCAGCCGTTGTCTTAGTCGCGGGTTCTGTGGCAGCGTTCGGCGTCGGTTGCGGTTGCGGGGTCTCGACCACTTCACTCGGCGGCTCCTCGATGCGCGCGCCGACAGACGATACGCGCCTGCCTCCCTTGCTCGACGCACTCGCGGAAGTCGCGGCTTGCGCTGCATCTTCGTGCTCCGCCAGCGGTCCGGAAGTTATCGGCTCAAACGCGCCGCCGAAGTGGAGTCGATAGGTCGCCTCATCGTCGTTAGGAGTGCGACCTTCAACGCGCAGGATTAAGTCCTGCTGCGCGCGCAAATAAAGGCTCTTCGTAATAGGCGCGGAGTTGCCGGCATAGACCGTGAACTTCAGCAGCGGTCGCAAACCCGAGGAAGTGAAGACATCGATGTCGCCGTTTAGGTTGCGACTGTCGACGGTAATCAACAAGTCGCCGGGCGTGGCGGTGAAAGCGTAAAAGTGGTCGGTAACGCGCGGGTCGCCTAAATCTCTCGCCGGAATAGCGGCACGAACTTCATTGGTTCGAACCGGCGAAGGCCAGGCGACATCAGTTGACTGCGCCGCAACTGCGCTTGCAAAAACAGTAAGGAGCAACATGAGCCATAGGCTGCGTGCGAGCGCCTTAGTTGTTACAAGATTCTGCATCGTCTTCTTCGCGGGTAAGATCAGTATCGCGTGGAGCGAATGCGCTCAACGGCCGGAAGCGCTAAGAATATCAGATATGCAGCTTGAACCGCATGCGGTCGTCGCAATTAGTACTGGAGGGTGTCGCAACCGGTTAGTCCGCGGAGCGGACGGAAGCATAAAGCCTGGGAGCGAAGCGGAACCCCAGGTCACAAGTCAAAGAACAATTTGTGAGCCCGCGGAACGGGCGAAAGAGCCCTCGTATCAGCGGATGAATTCAACCGTGACGACAATAACGTTCACCGCGGTCGCCCGCTACGCGGGCTCGCGGATTTTTTCCGACTTGGTCCTGGGGCTTACGCCCCAGCCTTTATGCTGCCGTTCGCGCCGCGGACTCGCGCAGATAAATTCGACTGTCCACCCCTATTTGAACCGCAGCGCAAGCCGTCCGCTGAAGAGTCGTGGGTTACCTACGTGCGTGCCGCTAAAGACTGATTCAAAGTTGTAAAGAAACAGCGAGTTAGTCAGATTCTGAACGTCGAACTGGACGTTCATTGATACACGCTCGCTTCGTCGCAAGTCAGCACCCACCGAGAAATCCAGAATCGTCCGCGGTCGAACGCGGCCACGCTGAAAATCTATCTCGTTGTAAAGTCTGGGATCGAATCCCTCGGCTACGAACTGCGCGAGGGTCGTCCCCGGCTGAACGTCCGTGGGAACACCGGAGTCGTAACGGCCACCGAAGCTTGCGTAGATCCCGGAAGGCTTATGGTTGTAGCTTAGTTGAAGCTGCGCTTCATTCCTCTGGTCGTGATCGTTTGGAAATATCAGCCCGGCTACTTCTAAACTCGTCGTATCTTCACCGAGGAATAGACCACCGTTGATTGGCGTGACGCCATAGGCTCGAGCATTCGCAAGCGAAAACGAGCCGTGAAACCCGCGAATGTCGGTCGACTCAATCCTAAGCTCCTCACCGGTCACTCGTCCCGATGAAATTGCGATTGGAAAGATGACGCCGGTTTCAAAGAACTGATCCTTGTCGGAGAAATTCTGGATTCGCTTCTGATAAACCGTAAGACTTACACGGAGATAATTACTCAGCAGCTGTTGTGCCCCCGCTTCGAAGGAATTTTCCTTGTCGACCAAAATCGGCCTCAAAGTAGTGACACCCTGTAGCACCGATATTGGCGATATCGCAGCGGCCTGAGCTGAACTCGCGAGTAAAAGGTTTTCAGCCGGCGGTGGCTGAAAGAGACGATTGTAGGAAGCATGCAGAGTGGTTTTTGTGCGGGGAATGTAATACGCAACCCCAACGCGCGGGCTAAGCGCCTGTTCGCTTATCAAGAGCTTATAGTTATCGTAACGAATCCCGGCATCAAGCGTGAAGTTCTTGAACAGTGGAAATCTATCCTGAACGTAAGCGCTAAGTGTTCGTCCAGTTTTCTTGCCGCTAAACGCAAAGGGGCGCGTGGCATTGAAATTATTGACTGGGTTAGGGAATACATTGCCATTCTCATCCACCAAGTTCGGAAAACTCACGGTCGGGTAAAAACTAAAGCTTTCGTTGAGAGGCGTGATCGTAGCCTGCCCGCCAAACTTGATGTTGTGACTGCCGCGTGTTAGGGACAGCGAGCCGATCCCTCCATAGTTCTGCAAGGTGCGATTCTGCGAAGCGACGACCGGAGTCGAAGTTGGATTACTGGTCAAGATCGACCTGCTGAAGCGATTGAACAGCGCGACCTGCGCTACTGCGTTCGGCGAAAAGATATGCTGGAAATTCAAACTCTGGGAACTGTCTCTCAAGCGTTCGCGAATGTCCTGGTGAGCGAGCTCCTGAGGCACGCGATTCGGCACCTGGAAATTCGATCCGCCAAATGTGAACACGCCGCGCATCGTGTTGTTCTGGTCGAATTGGTAGTCAAGCCTGAAGAATCCTTTACCGGTGCGACCGAAGTTGTGGAAGTTATCTATGGTCGGCGGATCGAGATAGCGTTGCGAGGTCGTCGCGGAAAGGTTGGTTAAGAAGCCAAACCTTTTAGTGTGAGTTGCGAAGTCGGCGGCTATCTCTCCAGTCGAAAAGCTTCCGCCGGACAAGGAAAGACCTCCTTGCGTCGGCCCCTCAAGACCGGAGCGAGTGTTGACATTTATAACTCCTGCCAATTTGTCGCCAAACTCTGCGGGAATACCGCCAGTCAATACTTCCACTGTTCGTAACGTTCGCGCATCAAGGCTGGTAGAAAAGATGGCGGACATGTTGTCCGTCACCGGGACGCCATCGATTACATATTGCACTTGGGATTCAGAACCGCGTGGATGCATCCGGCCATTGTCGTCCGTTACAAAGCCAGGCGCCGACGCGACCATGCTTTCGATCGCGCGCGAAGGCGCTGCTCCCATTGGCCGCTCGAGAATAGCTTGATTGAGATCGGTATCTGAGGAAGTGCGATCCTGCTCGAGCACGGCTGAGTTGTCGGTTGTAACCGTGACCGCAGCAGTGGCTCCGCTTAGTGACAAGGAGAGATCCAGACTTACCGGTATTGTGCTTTCAATATCAATTGACTGTTCAGTTGTCTGGAAGCCTGGAGCGTCTGCCGTCACCTTGTACGTGTTGAAAGGGACATTCACTAACTTAAACGAACCTTGCGCATCAGTGTCTACGGTTTGGTTGTAGCCGGTGAGCGGTTGACTCACGGTTACTTTCGCGGCTCTCACTAACGCCCCGGACGGATCCTTGACCGTACCTTGCACCGCGCCGATCCGGCTTTGGGCGAAAACAACTGCGCCCGAAATAACCAGCAGGGCGATCGCGCACGCTACTAACGAAATTCTTTGAAACATATGGATTACCTCTCTGAAATATTGCCGTAACTTAAGAGCCAAACACCATCCGTGAACGCCCTGGGCGATCAACGAATCCGACTGGGCTGTTCCTGTGGATAGGTGCCGTGCGAAAGGCTTAACTAAATCAGAGTGGCAGTGGGGGTGCGCGACCGCGCTGAGGCGTATTCGCGATTGAGAAATAAGGCGTGAGCGCAACTGGGGCAACGGCAAGCTGGACGGCCTGCGGCATTCTCAGTGAGGGAAGCTTGGAGAAAGCACTGTTAACAAGCTGCTGCTGAAGTAAACATATGAGACAGTCGTGGTGAGAAGTTTGCCCACCCGATGCTGGTTCCGAAGAGAGGTTATTTCTAACCGTCCCGCTCGTAGCTTCGGCCGAATATTTTCCTGGGGATACGTTGTTATGACTATGGACCGACCCGAAAGTTGCGGCGTAGCCGATGCCTATGAGGAGCAGACAAGCCATAGCGCGGACCACTAGTCCGTGTGGAGAATGTGCTTGCGTGTGGCGCTGTTTCATTTCACTATTCGACCAAACAACTCTACGGAAAGTTATAGGCCTTGTGGTAATTACTGTCAAACGAACCAACCCTATTCCTTCACGGTTAGATTCTTGCGCGGTCTGGCGGTAGAGAATCGAGAGCTGACGATCACTGGGTGGGATATCACATGGGCAGCAAATAAATTGTTAACTGAGGAACCCTTTTACTGACTAAGCTCACGTGAATCGGACGCGAACAACCGAAGAGGCCGACAAGCTGCCGTCCGAGAGCCGTTTGCTCACTCAACACATTTCCATTGAAAAAAACCGTGCGGACATTTAAGCTAACCGTCGTCCCCGACGTCAGGCAGCCCTGAGAGGATCACTTCAAAGATTGATTCGCCGACAGGATTGCGACACCGCCCGGCTTTCCGGATAAAAGTCCTCCTTAGATCAGTGCTCACACTCGAGAGGTAAGAATGTTCACTCCACTTGCTCACAATGTCTCGCGTAGGCGTGCCGCCGTACTCATGCTCGCATCTATGATCCTGAACCTGCTGCCGGCGCGGACGTTGGCGGCGTATCCTGCGCCCGCTCAAGCGGTCGCCGCGCCTTTCGTCAGGGTGCTTAATATGCCCGTCAACGATGTCGCTTACGATAAGTTGTCGAAGAAGCTTTTCGCGAGCGTGCCCTCAAGGGCTGGTGCCGGCGGCAACGCTGTCACTGAAATCGATCCCGTGACGGCCGCCCTCGGCGCCTCGGTCTTCGTCGGCAGCGAGCCAAATAAGATCGCCATCTCAGACGACGGGCAGGCCCTCTATGTCGGCCTCGACGGCGCTGCACAGGTCCGCCGCGTGGACGTGGCCACGCACACGGCCGGCACGCAGTTTAGGATCGGCGCCGACCAGGGTACGGGAACGGCCTTTAACGCCGGCGACTTGGCCGTCGTGCCCGGCAACCCCAACGCCGTCGCCGTAGCACGCATCCAGCCGGGGCTGAGCCCGCCGGGCACTGGTGTCGCCGTCTACGACAACGGCGTGCAGCGACCGAACATCGCGCTGACCATCCAGGGCCCTTCTTCCATTGCCTTCGGCGAGACCGCGGCGATCCTCTACGGCAGCGGGGGCGGCGCCCTCAAGAAGATGACCGTTGACGCGGCAGGCGTTACCGCCGCCGGTGAGCCGCTGCCCTTCTTTCCCGGCGAGTTGCAGTTCGAGGCAGGGCTTCTCTACAGCGATCGCGGTCAGGTTTACAACCCGACGACCGGCGCGCTCGCGGGCACGTTCGCAAACGCGGGCTTCGGCCCCTTTGTGGTGGACGCGGCCGCTGGGCGAGCATTCTTCATCATCAACGCGCAGACACACGGCAACGATCCGGTGACGCTGCGCGCCTACGACATAAATACCTTCACGGCCGTCGGGGAGATAGCGATCGGCGGCGTTTTCGGTACGCCGACGAGCCTCGTTCGCTGGGGCGCGAATGGACTCGCCTTCCGCACGAATGGGAATCAACTTTTTCTCGTCCAGACTGAGCTCATTCCCTCGATCGAGCCAATCCCCACCCCGACGCCAACGCCGACCGCGACGCCGACTCCAACGCCTGTGCCGGTCGAGGTGAGTGTCCGGCACGTTCCGCTCGTAACGAAAGACCTCGCCTACATCCCATCCTCGCAGGCTATCTATGCGAGCATTCCTTCGGCGGCCGGACCGTCCGGAAACAGCGTCACGGCGATCGACCCTGCGACTGGCAGTGTCGGTACCCCCGTTTTCGTCGGCAGCGAGCCTACCAAACTCGCCTTGGCCGACGACGGTCACAACCTCTACATCGGTCTCAACGGCGCTTCATCCGTCCGGCGCTTCGACACTGCTACGCAAACTGCCGGGTTGCAGTTTGCGTTGGGCACTTCTCCCGCCAACCCAATCTCAGACGGCTTCTATTCCGCAGCCGACCTCGCAGCGATGCCAGGCAGTCCAGGCTCGGTAGCCGTCTGCCGCATAACCTCAAGCTTCAATCCCTCTACCAGTCTCTCCGTCTACGACGATGGGGTAAAGCGTCCCAACGACAGCAACGGCGTAGGCAGAGACATCGAGTTCTCCTCGTCGCCCACGCGCATTTACAGCATTCCGTTTAGCTTCGGCTTTGGCGTTCAGCGTAACGCAGTCAGCGCCGCGGGCGTTTCGTTTGAAAGCTCGAGTGGCGTGGGCAAGGGCGGCTCTATCAAGTACGCGGGGGGTCTGATCTACACCTCGAACGGCTCGGAGTTTGAGCCTGAAACGAGTGAGCTGAAGGGAACGTTCTCGCTCGGTGATACGGGCTCGAGTCCTGTCCTGATGACGGTGGATATAGCGCTTGGGCGCGTCTACTTTTTCATTATTCCTTCGGGTGGCCGTGGCCGCCTCAGCGTCTTCGACATCAACACGTTCTTGCCTCTTGGGGATGTACCCATCGAGTACAAGGCCGATCCGGTCGAAGGTCTCTCGTTTGAGTATTCGAGCCTGGTCCGCTGGGGGCAGAACGGTCTGGCGTTCCGAACAACGTCACACGTCACCCTTATTCAGAGCGCGCTCATCGGCCCAGGCGCCGTCCCGGCCGCTACGCCGACGCCGAGCCCGACGCCGTCGCCCTCGCCGACGCCCCAGCTCCCGACCTTTGTCAGGCAGATTGACCTGCCAGCGAGGGACGTGGTCTACAACAGCGCGACGCAGAAACTCTACGCGAGCGTGTCCGGGACGGCCGGCGGCGTTCGCGGCGACAGTATCACTCCGATAGATCCAGCCACGGGCGCGCTCGGCACGTCAGTCTCCACCGGCGCCGGGACGGAGCCCGACAAGCTCGCGCTCTCTGACAACGGACAGGTCCTCTGGCTCGGCTACAACGGCATCAACATCCCGCGCGGTCCCGGCGCCATACGCCGCTTCGACATCGCCACGCAAACCCTCGGGCCGGATATATCTCTGGGGACGGATCCCAACTTCGGCGGCGCGCAGTTCGCCTACGACGTCGCCGTTGCACCCGGCAACCAGGACCTGATTGCTGTAGCGCGTTACGCCAGCGGTAGCCCGCCGCAGCAGGGCGTCGCCATCTACCAGAACAGTGTGAAACTGCCGAACACAACCCCGGGCCACATCCAAGGCAGCGTCTCTGTGGCCTTCGGAGCGTCGCCTGGCACGCTCTACGGTGGCAGCACCGAAACCGGCTTGAAGACCATCGCCGTGGATTCGTCGGGCGCAACCGTAACCAGCACGGCGCCCTTCACGTTTGGGTCGGCCGTGGACTTCAGGAACGGGCTGCTCTATTCAGGTCAGGGGCAGGTGCTCAACCCAGCTACGCGAGAGCTGCTTGCCACTTTCAAAACCTCCGTGAGCGGCCGCGCCATGGTCATCGATACTGCGCTCAACCGGGCCTTCTTCGCGACGTCGGCAGACTCCTTCGGCTCGGCCCCGATAACGATCACAGCCTACGACCTGACCACCTTCGTGCCGGTAGGGCGCGTGACGTTGCCGTTCGCTGGGACGCCGTCGCGGCTCGTGCGCTGGGGCGTGAACGGGCTGGCGGTAGACGCGATAAACCCATTTTCGGCCATCCAAAGCAGGCTCTACATTGTCCAGAGCGCCCTTGTCTCGACGGCCGCGCCCATTCCGACTGGCATCTCGCTCAGCGCGGCAACGCTGACGACGTCGGAGGGCAGCAGCTCCGTCACCTTCAACGTCATCCGCACAGGCGACCTCTCCCTCGCTTCGACGGTCAAGTACGCGACCGCCGACGGCAGCGCGTCCGAGCGCAGCGACTACACGGCAGCGTTTGGCACACTTCGCTTCGCGCCCGGGGAGACCAGCAAGAGCGTCAGGATCTTTCTGACGAACGACGCGTACCAGGAGTCCGACGAGACTTTTGTCCTCACACTCAGCGACGCTTCGGCGGCAATCGTCACGTCACCCGCGAGCGGCACGGTGACCATTCAGGACAACGACTTCTCTCCGCCGCAAGGTAACCCGGCGGACGGCGCAAGCTTCTTCGTGCGTCAGCACTACGTCGACTTTCTAAACCGCAGTCCTGACTCGGCTGGACTTAACTTCTGGGTGAACCAGATCACTTCATGCGGCAGCGACACCCAATGCGTCGAGATCAGGAGGATCAATGTTTCCGCCGCGTTCTTTCTGTCAATTGAATTCCAGGAGACGGGTTATCTGGTTTACAAAGCCAACCAGGCGGCATTCAATTCTGGCGAACACCTCGAAATCAGAGACTTCCTGTCGGATACGCAGGAGCTGGGCCGCGGTGTCATTATTGGTCAGCAAGGCGCCGATGCGCAGTTGGAGGTCAACAAGCAGAATTTCTTCCTCGACTTCGTGAAGCGCCGGGGTTTCCTGGCGCCAGGCGCTTATCCGGCGACGCTGACGGCGGCGCAATTTGTGGATCAGTTAAGCGGCAATACGTTTGATCCGCTCAATCCGGGATCAGGTCCTGCGCTTACCCAGGGTCAGCGCGACACTCTGGTCGCGCAGTTGTCATCCGATCCGACTTCGCCCACACTGCGCGCCCAGGTGCTGCGTTCCGTTTCAGAGAATGGCGTCTTCACAGGTCGGCATTCAAACAAGGCGTTTGTGTTGATGCAATATTTTGGCTACCTGCGCCGTAGGCCGAACGACGCGCCGGAGCCAGGGCGAAACTTTGATGGGTATAACTTCTGGTTGGGCAAGCTGAATCAGTTTAATGGCAACTTCGTAAATGCGGAGATGGTCAAAGCGTTTATCATTTCCGGCGAATACCGCCAGCGCTTCGCACCTTAAGCCACAGCGGGAGTGGAGGCATTAAGAAGCGGCAGCAAACTAGAAAACTGACGATTTCCTGAGGAACTCTGATAGACTTATGGTCTTGAAGGGTGGAGTAAGAAATCGCTTTTCCTTCCCCGCTTTTGCCTAACAATTCAGTTTGCATCAAACCATCTTGTATAGCCCGGTGAAGACCGATGGGCACTAGGCGGGCACTAACTTGAAACATGTGCGTTTATTGAGGAACACTGAAGAAGTATGGTGCCGAAGGGGGGCCGAGAAAGCTTGCTTCCCTTCTCCGCTTTTACTCAGCAATTCTCAAATCACTGAGGTTTCATCGTTCCTTTTCATTTCTCACATGGCCCACCGAGTTGAAGGGTGCCTTGTCGTTG
>JANLYZ010000027.1:0-3789 GCA_031365905.1 Chloracidobacterium sp.
GAAATCCAAACGCGGCGCGACGCGCGCAACAGGATCATCGTCATCAAACGATGAACCACCGCCACGCCATTTTGTTTCCATGAGCCTTCGCCGAAACCGAGAAAGGGTTCGTGTACCATCAGCTCAACCTGATCGCCGCGACGCGCGCGCTGCCAAAGCCAAAGGCAGAAACGTAAATTCATCGAGCGGTAACCATAGCCGTGCGGCACCCATTGAACGAGTAGCCGGCGCGGCTGTTTGCACGCATCAAGCATCCGTCCAACGCGGCGCAAATCCGAAGCGGCGAAGCGGCCACATTCTTGATGAACTACAACTTTGGAGTGCGGCGACTCGTCGCCGCTTTGGTTTTCGGCTTCACGCGAAGTTTCAGGTGGCGGTGGATATCTTGAAAGCGGCGACGAGGCGCCGCACTCCAAAGGGGGACACCAAACGTGTACCTCATCACCCGCGGCGGCGAGACCGGTCGCGATGAGTTGCGTGTAGTCGCTGACGCCACCCAACTGCGGCGGGTATTCAGGTGTGATGATGTGCCAGGAATCCTTCACGCGTGCTCCAAATAAACCAAACCATACTCGCTTAACGGATCGCTCTGGCCGGTTAGCGGCACAGCGATCAACCCTAGGTCCGCGAGCACATCCTCGGCACTCTCGCGCGTGGTATGCGCAGACGCCCACAGGTTCGGGTGCATCTCGACGACGATGCCCATGTCGCGCTTTCTCTCAGAGATCAATCTGCGCGCACCTTTGAGCGCAGCGATTTCAAAACCCTCGATATCGATAAAGAGCCAGTCAGGCCTTAGTTTGCGTTCCTCACAAAAACCGCCGAGCGTAACTACTGGCACAGTTATCTCCTTAGCCCGATCGGCTATTAATTCGTTTGGCGCCCCCAAACGGCTCATCCCGTCTGAGTCGGCAGCGAACATAGTCGCCGTGCCATCCTCTGAACTGACGGCAGCAGGAACGACTTCGACTCGGTCACTCAAGTTATTCAATTCGATGTGGCGCTGCAGCAGCTCGCAGGCGTATGGGTTCGGCTCGAAGGCGATAACGCGGCCGGTCGAGCCAGACCAATGGGCGAACTGAAGAACGTAGACGCCGGCGTTCGCGCCAACATCAATACAGAGCGCGCCTGGTTTGACGCGCTCACGTAAGAAGGCCGCCACCGGAGCATCGTAATTGTGGCCGAATCTATCGCGGTAACGAGGATCGATTCTGTATGTGACGCCATTGATTGCCCAGGGTATGCCTTTACCAGATAAGTCCAACAGCGACTCATACGCAGGACGGAGGTGGCGAATCACCCAAGACTCGCGCCCCAGCATTCCTGACGTTTTGCGCGCCGCGCTTTGAATCAAACTCATGAGGCTAACTCTTTCGTGCGAGACCCCAGCACCCACGTGCGCAGTGCCACAAGGCAGTTAAGATTTGCGAACTGCTCAACACTTGACCGTGCCTGTCGTCCCATCTCGAACAAGTCATCGCGACGTGACAACGCCTCGTTCAAAGCCGAGCTCAGCGGTTCAATCTCACCGGAGGGCACGATCCAGCCGTTCTCGCCGTTCCGTATCAGACATGACGCACCCGAATCATCGGTAACAATCACCGGGATACCGCTTGCCATCGCTTCAGCTACGACAAAACCAAAACCATCGTGCAAGCTCGGCAGAACTAATACCTCTGCACGATGATAAGTAGGCACTGGATCACCCGGCGCCGATGTCAGAGCAACCTCCTTGCGTTCTTGCTCAAGCAAACGCTTGGTAGGACGAGTACCAGTTGCCCCTACAATCTCCAGGTGCGCTCGCTCACTTCCAAGACTCTTGATGGCGCGAAGAAGATAGACAAAACCCTTGGCGAGATTTAGCTCGCCTACGAAGCAAACTCGGAGAGGGCCCTGCAGTCTTTTCCCATTGGCGCCGGGCTGAAACCGTGTCAAATTAATTGGCTGCGGCACAACTTCTACTTTGCTCGCCGGAACCCCGCGCGCGGTCATCGAATTCCTGGCCCAAACAGATGAGACGCGAATGCGATCTGCCAAGGCATATTCTTCCTCAACTCTCTCAACCATTCCCTCGGTTGGGTGGCCTCTATAAACGGAGTCGCACCAGCGCCTTGATTCTCGAACGCAGACTTCTCGGTAATGGCGAATATGCCCATTTGGATTATCCAGTACTGTTGGAATTCCGTTGGCGCGCGCCCACTTGAGTGATTCGAGTCCGACCTGCGTGAAAACATAGCAGACTTGCGGTCGCAATTTTTCCAATTGCCTTTTGGCCCAGCTTCCGAAGAGGCGATCCCTTTGTAGCTGATAGTTCCCGTGATGCCAGCGCCACCAGGTGTACCGATAGGCCCACGCTGGGATAATCTCTTCCGATTCATGCCAGGTAATCGAAGGCGAGGTTGCGGACAATGGCCAGGAAATATCTTTTCCAGGTCCGAAACAGTGCACAGCGAATTCGCTTTCGGCGAGCGAAGCGATGGCAGTTGCCGCTTGCAGGCCAAGCCCACCCACGCCGGCCCGCGCCCCGTACACAATGGCGATCGTTGGTCGCGTCATAACTCGTCTATTTAAGCAGGAGCACGCGATCAAGACCGGGGCAGCCGGTGCACCTGTTTGTTTGTTCCTCAGATTTCAAGCTGAATGCGCATTGGATTTGTCGGCATAAATCCGCAAGCAGCGCTCGACGACCATGGGCCAGGTAAAATTTTCTACCACTCTCCGGCGCGCCGCTTCGCCCATTGCTTGTGACTGCGTTGGATTGTTGGTCAACCAGGTGAGCTTCTCGCGGAGTGCTTCTGGATCATTCGGCGGCACGATGAAGCCGGTCGCACCGTCGTTCACAATTTCAGGCATGCTAGCCGCGTCTGTGCACATAGCGGGCAAGCCACAGGACATTCCCTCCAACAACGTTTGTCCCAGCAGCTCCGGCACACGCGTTTCTTCACCGTAGATCGTCTTGTAGACGCTCGGTAACACGATGCACATCGCGCGACGATAGGCCATGACTAATTCCTCATCGTCGCAATCCAAAACAAACTCAACCTGTTTTTCGCGCGCCAGCCCTTGCAAAACTTCGAAGTAGTCAGGATGCTCCGCGCGCCCGATAATTTTCAGTCGCATCGCAGGCGTAACCGCGCGAATTAGATCATCTACACCTTTGTGCGGCAACAAACGGCCTACGAATAGGATTGCCCCATCGGCTTTCACTGATTGGTCGGGTGAAAACTTTTTTGTGTCGACTCCGCCAAGGATCACGGAAGCCCAATTGTTTTTGGCTTGGCCAAAAATCCTTCGACTATACTCGCTCACATGCAGGTGCGCTTTGAACCAACGGTCCGTCGAAATAAATGCGGAAATATCCCAGCCCCCGCCACCATGGGACGTGACAACCACAGGACGGTTGGTCAAACGACAAGCAATCGCTGCCACGCTGCTTGCCACTTTATGCTGTTGATGGCAATGGACCGTATCGGCGTTCTTCAACTCATGCAGCATTCTTAGCGAGAAGGGATTCGTTCGTTGACCACGAACGTACCAGGGGTTGCCGAGTACGTGAATTTTTAGCTGGCCCAAAGTCTCGCGCCGCTCTTGTTCGCCGAATGTGAGTAGGGTTGTGGGAGTCGCCTGCGCCATATGCCGCGCTAGTTCCAAAGCGTAGCGCTCAGCTCCACCCACCACGCCATCGTTGAGATCAAATAACGCCGGGACAATGTGCACCACCCGCGGTAAACAGGGTTCTGGTTGTGCCCTCATTTTGTCGCTGGCTCGCGAGGTCGCTTCACCGTTGCC
>JANLYZ010000080.1:0-2339 GCA_031365905.1 Chloracidobacterium sp.
TTAAATATCATATTCGGATAATAAAGTTCAAAAGCACGGTCTCGATAAGATGCTAGAAATCAAAAGCATTCGACTCTATTCCATCTACTACGCCTGGCTGATTCACTCAGGATGGTTCGGAGTTCAAGGAGATCCGCGAAAGATGAAAGAAGGTGACGTAGGAGACTTCTTTCATGCTGTTCAAGCCTCCGCGGCTACGATATTCGTAACTCAGGAGAGCAAAGACAAACGGGATCGGTTGCCATTCATACTCAATCAAATACCGACACCGGAATTTACTATCATGGGATTAAGCGAGTTCGTAGAGTATCTGAGACAAGACCGGACCCTCAGTTCCTGACCACCAGTGCTCCGAGCCACAACGTTGTCAACGGCGGCAGGGTGATAGTCGCTGAATAGGGCTGGCCGTGAATTGGACTCGCTTCCGCCTTGATCGACTTCGGAACTTTCACTCCACTTCCTCCGTAAACTTCGGCGTCAGTGTTCGCGAGCAGTCGATAGGTTCCCGCACGCGGCAAGCCGAGGCGATGGTTTTCGCGAAGCACAGGCGCAAAGTTGCCAACACAAATCAACTCGCGGCCGGTTGATGGCGATCGGTCCGTGGACGGCGACTCTGTTGTTCGTGATCTTCGAATGAACGAAACAATATTTTCCGCTGCGTTATTTGCATCGATCCACTCAAAGCCTTCGGGCTCGCCGTCCACTTCCCAAAGCGCATTCTTCTTACGGTAAATCCGATTGAGATCGCTAATTAGACTTTGAATCCCGCGATGCGCTGGGTCTTCGAGCAAATGCCAGTCGAGGCTTTCGGTTTCGGTCCACTCGCGCCACTGCGCAAACTCGCCGCCCATAAACAAAAGTTTCTTCCCCGGATGCGCCCACATGTATCCATAAAGCGCGCGCAGGTTCGCAAACTTCTGCTCCACCGTTCCCGGCATCTTGTTCAGCAGCGAGCCCTTCAGGTGTACAACTTCATCGTGCGAAAACGTCAGAATGAAGTTTTCACTCCAGGCATAGAGCAAACCAAACGTCAGTGAGTTGTGATTGCCGCCGCGGAACAGCGGATCGGTTTGGAAGTATTTGAGCGTGTCGTGCATCCAGCCCATGTTCCACTTGAAATCAAAACCAAGTCCGCCGGCGTAAACCGGATGACTAACCTGCGGCCACGCGGTCGACTCCTCCGCGATCATCATCACGCCGGGACACTCGCGATGAACCGCCTCATTCAATTCTTTCAACAGCGAAATCGCTTCCAGGTTCTCGCGCCCGCCAAACACGTTCGCGACCCACTCGCCATCCTTGCGGCTATAGTCGAGATAAAGCATCGAGGCAACGGCATCAACACGCAGGCCGTCGAGATGAAACTCCTTGAACCAATAAAGCGCGTTCGCAATCAGGAAGTTGCGTACTTCGTTGCGGCCGTAGTTGAAAATGTACGTGCCCCAATCTGGATGCTCGCCCTTGCGTGGATCGAGATGTTCGTAGAGCGCGGTGCCGTCAAAACGTCCGAGCGCAAAAGCATCTTTGGGAAAGTGCGCGGGCACCCAGTCCATGACGACGCCAATGCCGCGCTGGTGCAGATAGTCGATCAAGTAACGAAGGTCATCTGGAGTGCCATAACGCGCGGTGGGCGCATAGTAGTTGCCGACCTGATAACCCCAGGAGGGCCCGTAAGGATGTTCCTTCAACGGTAAGAACTCGACATGCGTGAAGCCCGTCGCCAAAACATATTCGGCGAGCGGCTCGGCCATCTCGCGATAGGTGAACGGGCGATTCTCTGGCTTTTTGTGGGACAGACTATCCAGTCTGTCCTGCTTCCCTGCATCCTCCGGGACAGACAAGAATGTCTGTCCTACCTGGCGACGCCACGATCCAAAGTGAACTTCGTAAATCGAAAGCGGCCGGCGGAAGTGTTCGCGGCTGGCGCGCTGCTTCAGCCAGCGCGAGTCACGAAATCGATACTGCGACTCGTAAACGATCGACGACGTGGCCGGCGGTTCTTCGGCAAATAGCGCGTACGGGTCGGCTTTGAGAAAGGTGGGAAGGCCGGCCGCCTTAATCTCGTATTTATACAACTCGCCGGGTCGCAATTCGGGAATAAAAGTTTCCCAAACGCCGGAGTCTCCCAGGCGGCGCATCGGGTGGCGCGGGCCGTCCCAGTCGTTGAAGTTGCCGACCACGCTTACGTGCGCAGCGGCAGGCGCCCAGACGGCAAATGAAACTCCTGTTACGCCTTCGTGAGTGATCGCATGCGCGCCGAGCTTTTGATAGATCAGCAGGTGCCGACCTTCGCTAAAGAGATGGAGATCGAGTTCGCCGAGGGTTGGCGCGGCCAGGTT
>JANLYZ010000138.1:0-3536 GCA_031365905.1 Chloracidobacterium sp.
TCGACCATCTACGACGCTTTCTCGCGCGGCGAACAGTGTCCACTTGCGAAACTGGAAGTGCAGTATGCCGACTACGCGGCTTGGCAGCGGCAATGGCTGCAGGGCGAAACACTGCAAACGCAACTGAACTATTGGAAGCAACAACTCGGCGGCGAACTTCCCGTGCTGGAATTGCCGAGCGATCGTCCGCGTCCCGCCCTGCAAACTTTCAACGGCGCCCGCGAATGGCTGGTTCTGCCGGAAGCGCTTACTGAATCATTGCAGTCGCTGAGCCAACGCGAAGGTGTCACACTATTCATAATCCTGCTGACGATCTTCAAAGTCCTGCTCAACCGTTACACGGGAGATGAAGACATTATCGTTGGCTCGCCCATCTCGAACCGGCCGCAAACCGAGAGCGAATCGCTTATCGGCTTCTTCCTGAATAACCTGGCGCTGCGCTCTGACCTCTCTGGCGATCCGACCTTTCGTGAAGTGCTCACGCGCGTTAGAAAGACCGCGCTCGACGCTTACGCGCATCAGGATGTGCCGTTTGAAAAGTTGCTCGACGTTGACGCGTTGCGGCCCGAACGCGATCTCAGTCGCACACCGATCTTTCAGGTCTACTTCAATCTCTTTAACTTCGGCACTGAAATTAGGTTGCCGGGAAGCAACCAGACCGTCTCTTTTGTTGAAGCCTGGGAACAGTCGGAAGAAGGGCTGTCGAAGTTTGATCTAACGCTCTACGCGGGCTTGCAGGAAAGCGAACTGAAACTCGCGTTTGTTTACAACACCGACCTCTTCGACGCGAGCACAATCAGGCTGCTGCTTTCACACTTCAAGTCTCTGGTTGAAGCGGCGATTGCCGAACCCGATCGGCGTCTCTCTGAACTGAAGCTGGCCGTCAACGAAACGACCGCGCGTACTTCTAAAGAGTTGCGTCCGAGCAATGCGTTCGTCGAGTTTCGCAAGGCGGAGATTGAACAGTCGATCACCGACCGCTTTGCTTCACAGGTTGAAAAGTATCCGAAGCATGTAGCTATCAAGAGTAAGAACTATGAATGGACTTACGAAACGCTTCAGACCGCAGTCGATCGGATCGCGCAAACGCTGGTGAGCGCGCGGGGAGTTAACGCGGAACGCGTAGCGCTGTTGTTTGAGCACGACGCGCCGATGATTGCCGGCATGCTGGGAACGCTTGCAGCTGGCAAGACGTATGTTCCACTCGATCCAAACCACCCGCTGGAGCGTGTCGCTCAGATCATCGAAGACTCGCAGGCGACGGTACTTCTGACCAATAACAGGAACCTAACCTTCGCAAAGGACTTGACGGAGCGCGTAATTTGGAGCGCGGTGGCACTCCAAGTAATCAATATCGATGCGCTGGATTCCAACGGTACGCGCGTCGAATTACCGGTCGTCAAACCCGACGACCTCGCGTACATTCTTTACACCTCCGGTTCGACCGGCGAACCGAAGGGCGTGATGCAGAACCATCGCAATGTGCTGCATTACATCCGTGTCTATACGAACAACTTGCATCTCAACAGGGATGATCGCCTGACGCTCTTTTCATCCTATTGCTTCGACGCTTCGGTGATGGATATCTACGGCGCGCTGCTCAATGGCGCCACGTTGTACCCCATCGACATCAGAGAAGACGGACTGGTTGACCTCGCCGAACACCTAACAGTCGAGAAGATCACGATCTATCATTCAACGCCCACGGTCTACCGCTACTTCATCAACGCGCTAAGTGAAAGTGAAAACGTACAGGTTCCGGATCTGCGTCTGGTTGTGCTCGGCGGGGAAAAAGTAAATCGCGCCGATGTCGAATCGTACCACCAACACTTTGCAGACGATTGTCTTTTCGTCAATGGCCTCGGACCGACAGAAGCGACCGTTAGTTTGCAAAATTTTATCGGCAAGCAAACGAAGGTTTCCGGAGATAGTGTGCCGGTCGGCTTTCCGGTTGACGACACGGAAGTGCTGCTGCTGAACCGGGCAGGCAAGCCGACGGAAGTTTCCGGCGAGATTGCGATCAAGTCTGCGCACGTGGCACTCGGCTATTGGCGCAACCCGGAAGCAACGGCCGCAGCCTTTGCCGCGGCTTCAACGCTGGACATTCCATGCAGCGCGGCACGGGGCAGTAGCCCGACAGTCATGGAGGGCTCCAACCACCAGCAGCTCTACCGCACCGGCGATCTCGGTCGCCGCTTACCCGACGGCAGCATCAGCTTCATCGACCGCAAAGATTTTCAGATCAAGATTCGCGGCTTCCGCGTCGAGCTTGGCGAAATCGAATCGGCGCTCTCCGAACACCCTAACGTGCGCGAGGGCGTGGTCGTCGCCCATGAAAACGGCGCTGGTGATAAGAGATTGCTGGCCTACATAGTTCCAGACGATGCGCTTACCACAACCGAGCTGCGCGAGTTCCTAAAACAAAAACTTCCTGATTACATGGTGCCGAGTTCATTCGTAATGCTCGACGCGCTCCCGTTAACCGCCAGCGGTAAGCTCAACCGTCGCGCGCTGCCCTCTCCAGACAACTTCAGCGCGATCCAAAACGGCAAAGGCAAACCTCTCGAGACGACTGCGCAGACTCCGCTCGAACAAACGCTCGTCAGAATCTGGTCTGAGCTCCTGGGCGTAAGCGCCCTAGGCGTCAATGACAACTTCTTCGAGTTGGGCGGCCATTCGCTCCTGGCGGTGCGCCTCTTCGCCCAAATCGAAAAGCGACTCGACAAACGCTTGCCGCTCGCCACTCTGTTCCAGGCGCCCACGGTCGCCCAACTCGCTGCCGTCATCCAAAGAGATTGGACCCCAGAGTGGGCTTCGCTCGTCGCTATTAATCCGGTCGGATCTAAGCCGCCGTTCTTCTGTGTACACGCGCTCGGCGGCAACGTGCTTGAGTATCACGACCTGGCACGACACCTCGGACAGGAGCAACCGTTCTACGGCTTGCAGTCGCGCGGCTTGAACGAAGATCTTCCGCCCGACACACGCGTCGAAGACATGGCCGCGCACTACATCAGGGAAATGCGCGAAGTTCAGCCCGAAGGTCCTTACTTCATCGGCGGACGGTCGCTCGGCGGCATGGTCGCTTTTGAAATGGCGCAGCAACTGCACGCTCAGGGTGAGTCGATTGGACTGCTGGCGTTGTTGGACACTTATCCGTCCGGTTACGCGAAACTGTTTCGCGACGAAGCGACGCTCCGAGCCACTATTCGTCGGGCGGCGAAGAGAACGAAAGCCCACCTCGGGAATCTCCAGAGTCTATCGGTCAACGACGGGATCGCTTACCTGATCAAGAAAGCGCGCTTCGCACCACGCAAACTGAAGAGCCAGGTGTGGCGTCGCGTCTACAGTTCTTACGAGAAACTCGATCGTCCGCTCCCGCAAACTTTTCGCGACGTGAAAGAATTCAACTCGCTCGCGGTGCGCGAATATGCGCCGCGAGTTTACGACGGGCGCGTCACACTCTTCTGGGCCAGCGGCGATCTGCGTACTTCAATTGATCTCGTTGAGGGTTGGCGCGCGCTCGCCGGCGGCGGCAT
>JANLYZ010000142.1:0-19546 GCA_031365905.1 Chloracidobacterium sp.
GTGCATCAAAACTTCTTCCGCGCGTGGCTGTAAAATATCGCAAAGGATCTGACGCGAAAGTTGGCGCGGCGCACGACCGCCAACTGAAGGAACATCGACTAGTTCACTTCGTTCCATTTCGCTAAGCGACGTGCTTGACGCGCAACCAACTGTGCGCTTGATCTTTTCCGCGTCCGGAATTGGCGTGCGCAATCCGAAGGCGATGTCGTTGGTGAAATGCGAGCCGCCTAGGGGAAACACAGCCGTATGCTGAACCGCGCCGCGTTGGTAGACGACTAATCCGGTGGTCTCCGCACCAATGTCTACCAGGGCAGAGCCGAATTCCTTGTCGTCTTCAGTTAACGAAGCTTCCGCCGCGGCGAGCTGCTCCAGCACCATGTCTGCAACCATCAATCCGGCTCGATTTACGGCATTAATTGCATTCTGACGCGCCGTCACGGGGCTGGTGACGATGTGGACTTTGACCGCCAGACGAGCGCCGATCATGCCAACGGGGTCGTTGATGCCATCCTGATCGTCGACGATAAATTCCTGCGGTAGGCGATCAACTATTTCGCGACCAGCCGGGAGTTGGATCGCGCAGGCCGAATCGATCGCGCGGCGCACGTCTTCGGTCGTAATCTCTCGATCACGACCTGACACGGCTACGATCGCTTGGCCGTTGAAGCCGAGAATATGGGATCCCGCCAAATTGATCGTCACTTCTTCTGCTTCGATTCCACCCATTCGCTCCGCTTCTTCGACCGCCCGCTTGATCGCGTCAACCGCCGCATCGGGATTCACGATCACTCCCTTTCGCAGTCCACGTGCCTCAGCCTCGCCGACGCCGACAATGTTCAGCAATCCGCTTTCACCTGGTGCACAAGCAATACACGTCACCCTGCTCGTCCCTATGTCGAGACCGATTGTGTGCTGCGTGCGCTTGGCCATTTAGAAGTGCTCCTTAAGAGAAACGATTTGTAGGATCATTATCTGTGGCGATCCGGCTTCTTCGTCTTGTCTGTTTTCTTTTCGGTTGTCGCCGGACGGTCGCTGATATTTCTTTTTGCCTTGACCGCGGTTTTGGTAGTTGCCTCATGAACATTCGGAGCCGGCGCGGCAACTGCGGTCGGGTGATCGGGCGTCGCTCCAACGTTCGAATCGGCAGTTGCGCTTGCGACCGGAGTGATGTCAGTAGCGTGAGCCCCCGATATCAGACCAAAAAGCACCTGCTTACTCCGACTCAAGTCGATGTAACTGATAAGCGGACCCCGCCCCAATTGCTTTTGCGCGTCCAGCTTCTCTAAGGCCTCCTTCAACCGCTTCCCATTATCCTGAGGGCCCAGTCGAACTTCGATATGCGAATCGTCGCCTGCCAACTGCGCACGAATGTCCCGAATGTCAATCAGGTTGAGTTCGCTAACGCGCTCCGATAATCCCTCGGCGTCCCAATCTCTTTGCAACTCCATAAACGTTGCCACGCGCTCGCGGTTCTCGGTGACCGCTCCGCCTGGATCTTCCTCATTCAACCCACGCAAGAAGAACGGTATCTGATCCGTTGGCAACATCTCGCCGAGCAAGACTGCATCATCATCTATCCAGCGAAAGCGGCCGGATGCTGTACGCACCACGGCACGGGGAACACGCTCAGTGATGCGAACCCGGATACCATCAGGCAGCACGCGCGACACAACTGCCGTTCTTATCCATGGCAGTTTTTCCAACTGCGCATTCAAGCCCTTGAGATCCGCCTTCCAAACTCCGGTCTTCTCAACTTCCTTGCGAACCAACGCCTGAACGTCAGTGGCCGAGACTCGCGACGTGCCCTCCACTTCTACTTTGCGAATCTGGAAAAAACTTGCAGATGCCGCCGCACGATAACCGGCAAAAACCATAATCCCAACCACGATCGCCAGCACCAGCTTAAGAAACGCGGGCACATAGCCGAGAATTGCGCGGAGGCGCGCAACGAGCGCTTCGCCGCCACCTTCACGGCGTAACGGCCGCTGCGTAGCAGCACTCGAGCGGCGCTGATTGCCAAGCCCGCTGCGGTTTCCAACTTTTTGGCCGATGACTTGCTCTCTCATTGCGATTCCTTTCGCTCCAACTGACCGTTTCCCTCGTCAGTCTCTGGCTCGCTCTTGGATTTGTTCGCTCGCCAGAGTTCGACTTCATACTCAAGCTCGATTCCATGTTCACGCTTCACGCGGTCGCGGATCTCTTCGGCGAGGGCCAACGCGTCTTCGGCTCGCGCGCCCTCGCCCTCGGTAACAATAAAATTCGCGTGGACGGGAGAAACAACCGCGCCGCCTCGTCTCGATCCTTTCATGCCAAGATCGTCAATCATCTTGCCGGTGCCCACTGCGCCAGTTGGCGGATTCTTAAAAAAACAACCGGCCGAACGTGAGCCGTGTGGTTGCGTCGCCATCCGGCGCGACTTTGCGTCTTCCATGCGCGCGCGAATTTTTTCCGGATCGTCCGGAGTCAGCCGCAGCGTTGCGCCCAGTAGTAGCTCGCCTTCCTTGAAGGAAGTGTGACGATAGTTCCACTGCACATCTGTTCCGGGAATTTCAACTACACGACCATCACGCGCTACCCGCACAGTCTCGGTGACTGTCCCTATCTCGTGACCATACGCGCCGGCGTTCATCCATAGCGCGCCACCGACCGTGCCGGGAATTCCGCCCAGGCCTTCAATACCGGAAAGGCCCTGACGCCCGGCGGCGATACAAAGACGTGGCAACGAATAACCAGCCGGAACAGAAACGCGCTCGCCGTCAAACTCGAGTTCACCTTTCAAGTTCTTGAGACTCAAAACGACGTAGTGATGATCGTTGTCATCGGCCAGAATGTTGCTCCCCGAGCCAAGCGCGCGCCAGCCGATTCCCGCCTGGTCCATCTCATGCACGACTGCCGCCGCCTGCGCTTCGTTGTCCGGCGACAGAACCCAATCGATCGCGCCGCCGACATGCAAACTCGTTAACTCCGCAAAACGACGCCCGCGTTCGGCGCGCACACGGAGTCGGGTCGTGATCTCTTCGAGAGCGCTATCGCGCTTTGTGAAATCCTCTTTTGTGATTACTTCGTCCATAAATTCCGCCGCAAACAACGGTTGCGTTACCTGCAAAACCTAAACACCCTTCGCATCACCTCGCTCGCGAAGCAGCGCCAGCAATTGATCGCTTACGCGGCTCACGGTTCCGGCTCCCAAAGTCAAAACCAGATCCCCCGGTTGCACGTGATCCCGCAAAGCCTCGGGCGCGTTTTCCAGCGCACCGACGTAGCGAACGTCCTTGTGACCGAAGCGCTTGATTGCAGCGGTCAACGTCTCGGCAGTTGTTCCTTCAATTGGATCTTCGCTCGCCGCGTAGATGTCCGTAATGAAAAGCGTGTCAGCATTGTTGAAGGAACGCGCAAACTCTTCCATCAGATCGTGCGTGCGGCTGTAGCGGTGCGGTTGAAACAACACGACAATTCGTCGCCCGCCTGAACCAATTTTCGCCGCCGCCAAAGTTGCCTTCACTTCGGTCGGATGGTGACCGTAGTCATCAACTACCGTCACGCCACCCGAATCGCCCTTAAACTGAAAACGACGACCGGCTCCGGTAAAACTCGACAAGGCTTCAGCAATTTGCGTAAACGGAACGTCCAACTCGAAACCGACAGCAATCGCCGCGAGCGCGTTGTAGACGTTGTGCAAGCCGGGAACGCACAATGAAATGTCGCCAACCACATCCGCCCCATGCCAGACCGTGAAAATTGAACCAAAAGACTGGTCGTATTGAATCGCGTGCGCTGATATGTCCGCTTGCGCGCTGAGCCCGTAAGTTATGCGGCGGCGTTCCACGTTTGGGATGATGGCCTGCACGTTTGGATCGTCGAGACAAAGAACCGAAGCGCCATAAAACGGGACCTTATTTACGAAGCTGGTAAAGCACGCGCGCACGTCATCCATGTCGTGGTAGTAATCCATGTGCTCGCGATCGATATTCGTGACCACTGCAATCGTCGGCGTCAGCATCAGAAACGAGCGATCACTTTCATCCGCTTCAACTACCATCAAATCACTGGTGCCGAGGTGCGCGTTTGATCCGAAAGCGCCGACCACGCCACCAACAACAATCGTCGGATCCATTCCCGCGTGACCAAGGACAGTTGCGACCATTGACGTGGTTGTCGTCTTACCGTGAGAACCAGCCACCGCCACGGTGTGCGGTTTCAGTCGCATCAATTCCGCCAACATCTCCGCGCGCGGAATCACCGGAATTGAGCGGCGCTGGGCCTCTACGATCTCGGGATTGTCTTCACGCACTGCGGTTGACCGAACTACGACGTGCGCGTCACCAACATTCTCGGCGGCATGTCCTTCAGCGAACTCCACACCCATTTGCTGTAGCCGATCCGTGACGTTGGATTTCTTCGCGTCGGAGCCCGAGACACGGAATCCCAAATTGACCAGCACCTCGGCGATACCAGACATGCCGATGCCGCCAATGCCGACAAAATGAACGTGTTGAATTCGTCTGAACATACGAATTAGTAAGCAGTAAGCAGTAAGCAGTAAGCAGAAAACCGCCGCTGTCTTCTGTCGCGATGTTCCCTGGCGTTGAAAAACCCTACGTTCATTAAATACCTTTGCATCTGCCTTCTGCCTTCTGCCTTCCGCTTGCTTACTGCTTTCTGCTTACTGCTTACTGCTCACCATCTCCTCGATCATATCCACCACCGCCGCCGCCGCGTCTCCGCGAGCAAGTTTGCGCGCCGCTTGTTCCATCGCTGTAATTTCTTCCGGCGCACTCGCGAGCATTGTTATCTCATGGGCCAAACGCTCTCCCGACAAATCGTTTTGCAAGATCATCCTTCCCGCTCGTGCCGCTACCAGCGCTTCCGCGTTCTTGCGTTGATGATCATCTGCTGCCAGCGGAAATGGGATCATTATCGACGCCTTGCCCGCTGCGATCAGTTCCGCCGTCGTAGTAGCGCCAGCACGACAAATCACTAGATCCACACCAGCGAAAGCTGCAACCATGTTATCAATGTATTTCCTAACACCGGCGCGTTCAGTCCAGCCAGCCTCATCGTAACCGGCACTAACTTTGGCGAAATCTGCTGCGCCAGTTTGATGCGTGATCAGCAACGCGTCCTTCACACTCGCTAGCATTGGCAGCGCCGCGATCATGGCTTCGTTAATTGCGCGCGCGCCTTGCGAGCCGCCAAACACGAGCAGCGAAAACTGTCCCGGCTGCCGCTGTCTCGTCTCTACCTCAAAGAACTCGCGTCGCACCGGATTGCCGGTCACCACAGCCTTGCCGCGAAAATAAGGCAGCGCGGCGTCGAAGGAAACCGCCGCCTTGTCAACAAAACGTGCGAGCACGCGATTGGTCCAACCCGGCAACGCATTCGACTCCATCACGAGCGTTGGCAACTTCAGAAGCGCCGCCGTCAAAACTACGGGTCCGGAAACGTAACCACCCGCCCCAACCACGACCTCGGGACGGAAGGTCCGAATCAAACTGCGCGCCGCCAGAAAACTCTTCGGCAACACCAGCAGTCCGCGCGCGCGCGCCACAAGCCCGACATTTTTTAGGCCCGCACTGTCAATGAGCGAAAGTTCAAAGCCTGCCAGCGGAACCAGTTTGTTTTCCAGTCCTCGCGCCGTGCCAACAAACCTGACTTCTGATGCGGGCGCGCGCCGCGTGATTTCTTTCGCGACCGCAATCCCCGGATAAATGTGTCCGCCAGTGCCACCGGCGGCGATCAAAACGCGCATCCTGGTCACTCAGCGCGCGAAGCACCCGTCGCGTGTTCGGAAATGTTCAGCAAGATTCCGACTGCGGCAAGCGTCGGCACCAAAGACGATCCGCCGTACGAAATAAAAGGCAACGGAATTCCCTTGGTTGGTACCAACGATAGCACCACGCTCATATTAAATAAGGCCTGGGCCACGATACCGGTCACGATGCCCATTGCCAGCAACCTGCCAAAGCGATCCGGCGCCAGCAAAGAAATACGAATGCCGCGCCAGAGAAACAACGCAAAGGCAGACAGCACCGCGAGCGTGCCGATCAAACCCAGCTCCTCAGCGACAACAGCAAAAATAAAATCCGAATGGGCGAACGGCAGAAACAACATCTTCTGTTTGCCCTGCGCGAAGCCGAGTCCGTTCGTGCCTCCCGAACCTACCGCAATCAGCGACTGCACTACCTGGAATCCTTTTTTCTGCGGATCGGCCCAGGGATCCAGGAATGTGACTAGCCGGGCCATGCGCCAGGGAACGAAAATCAGCAAGCCTGCTGCGACGACGAGTGCCGGCGCCGCCGCCATCGCGAGATGCGAGAGGCGTCCTCCAGCGGTGTAGACCACGATGACAAAAGTCACCGCCAGCATCATCGAGGTGCCGAAGTCTGGTTCAATTACAGTGAGCCCGGCCAGCAGCGCCGTCACCGCGCCGCAGGGAATAAACGTGCGCCAGAATTCGCGCTCTTCGCCAACGCGTTTCTCGAGGAAGTAGGCAAGAAAGATCGCCAGCACCAGTTTTGAAATCTCCGAAGGCTGAATTGAAAACTGGTGAAACCTAATCCAACGGTGCGCGCCGTTAATCCTTGGAAAAGCGAAGACAGCCAGCAACATGAACACTGTCAGGAGCAACAGGCCGTAGACAATGCGCCGATCGCGCAAGCGCTGATAATCAAACTGCATCGCGGCCAGCATCGCCACCAAGCCAATCGCTGTCCAGATCGCCTGCTTGGTAACGTAATAAAAACTGCCGTGATGTTCGCTCTGGGCCAACATCGCGGAGGAGCTATAAACCATGACCACGCCAAACAGCACCAACCCCACGGTTGCCGCAAACAGCCACTTGTCTGGAGATAGCTTTCTTGCCATTACTAACGACCAGTCCAAGGTCAAACGTCCAAAGTCCAACGTCCAGCCTCAGGAAGCAGGACTTTGGACTTTGGACTTTAGACTTTGGACTTCTTTCTTAAACACCTTCCCGCGCTCCTCATAACTGGCAAACATATCGAAGCTCGCGCAGGCCGGGGCCAGCAACACTGTGTCGCCCGCTTGCGCCGCTTGAAACGCGCGAGCAACCGCTTCGTTCATATCGGCTGCCCGCTCGCTCGGAGCAAAGTCTCCCAACTCTTGAGCGATTGTCTCCGCATCTTCGCCCACCAGAATCAACTTCCGAACCCACTCGCGTACCAGCGCTGCCAGGGGTGCGTAGGGAGCTTTTTTTCCGCGCCCACCCATAATTAGGACTACCTTGCCGGCCTCGTCGGCAAAGGCTTCGAGCGCTTTGACAGTCGCATCAACGCTGGTGGCTTTCGAGTCGTTGTAAAACTTTACGCCGTCAACTTCCCTTACAAATTCCAGCCGATGTTCTACCGGATTGAATTTCCTGATCGTCTCGCGCATTGAATCGGGAGCCGCGCCACACGCCAGTCCCGCGGCAACGGCAGCCAAAACATTCTCAACATTGTGCAGGCCGCGAAGTTTCATCTCATTGGACATCAACAACACACGCTCACCATTCCGGGTGCGCGAAACAATTTCGCGGCCGCGCAGAAACAGTCCTTCTTCCAGCTCTTGCTTCACGCTGAAGCAGGTGACGTGCGCGCGCAAACCCTTCGACCATCTCGATACAACTTCGTCATCCGCGTTCAAGATCGCGATATCGCCCGGCGCCTGATTCATGAAGATGCGATGCTTCGCCGCCGCATAGTCAGTAAATGTTTCGTAGCGATCCATGTGGTTTGGCGTAACGTTTAAGACGATCGCAACTGTCGGATGAAATTCCTTGATCGTCTCCAACTGAAAACTCGACACCTCAACTACTATCCAACCGTCGTCGCGTGAACTTTCAACTAAAGAAATGAGCGGCATCCCAATGTTGCCGCCGACTAACGTCGGCAACCCGCCGTCTTTAAGCAATTCGGCAATCAACGAAGTGGTCGTTGTCTTGCCGTTCGAGCCGGTGATTGCAACGATCCGCCCTTTCAAATATCGCGAAGCCAATTCAACTTCGCCGATTACTTCCGCGCCGGCGCGTTCAGCGTAACGCAGCGGAATCGCCTTGGCCGGCACACCCGGACTGATCACAACCAGATCGAGTTGGTCGAGCAACCACCCTGGCAATTCGCCGGCGAAACAACCAACTCCTTCACTCTTCAACGCAAGCGCCTCAGCACTCCACTTCTCAATTGGCTGCGCGTCGTTAAGCGCTACAATCGCACCGCGTGCTGTCAAAAACCTCGCGCACGCAATCCCGCTGCGCGCTGCGCCGACGACCAGTACTTTCTTGCCCGCGACGTTCATTGAGTAAGCAGTAAGCAGTAAGCAGTGAGCAGTAAAGCATCGCGCCTAGCCTTTCGATCACTTTTCACTTCTGCCCTGCCTTTCTCGCAGTTAACTGCTTACCGCTTACTGCTTACTGCTTACCGCTCACAGCTCACTGCTTACTATCGCAGTTTCAACGTTGACAAGCTCAACAGTGCAAACAGGATCGCGAGGATCAAAAATCGAAAAACGATCTTCGATTCTTTCCAGTCCTGCATTTCAAAGTGGTGGTGCAGCGGCGTCATCTTAAATAGCCGTCGTCCGGTGCCCGTTGTGCGCTTCGTCATCTTGAAGAAGCCCACCTGAAGCGTCACTGAAAGCGCTTCAATCACAAACACGCCGCCGATCATCAGCAACATGAATTCCTGTTTGGTCAGCACCGCCACCGTGCCCATGGCACCGCCGATAGCGAGGCTGCCAACGTCGCCCATAAAAACTTCAGCCGGTGGCGCGTTGTACCAAAGAAAACCGAGACTCGCCCCCGCCATGGCGCCGCAGAAGACCGTTAACTCCGCTGCTTCCGGCCGGTGTGTTAACTCCAGATACTTCGCCCAACGCGCATCGCTGCTGAGATAAGTCAACGCAGTCAGCGCGGTCATCGCGATGAAGGTGACACTGATCGCCAGGCCGTCCAGACCGTCTGTCAAGTTCACCCCGTTTGAAAATCCCAACAGCACGATAATGATAAAGAACAGGTAAAGAACCGGGCCGATGAAGCTGATGCCGTTCGGATTCGCCGTGGCCTTAATAAAAGGAATACTGACGTTCCACGAATAATCGCTCGCAAAGTATTTAGTCAGAACAAACAAGACGGCCCAAACGGCGATCGCTATTAACAACTGTCCCAGCAACTTTTGCTTGCCGGTAAGGCCGAGGCTGCGCTGCTTCGCCATCTTGTAATAGTCGTCGGCGAAGCCTATCGCTCCGAAGAGCAACGTAGCGATCACGACCGTCCAAACGTAGACACTCGAGAGCCTGGCCCACAGCAAAGTTGAAATGACTACGGAACCAATTATCAGCACCCCGCCCATCGTTGGCGTGCCGTGCTTGGCCTTGTGCCCCTGCGGTCCGTCGTCTCGAATCTGCTGCCCCACGTTCCACGTCTTCAAGGCGCGAATCAGACGGCCGCCAAATACCAGCGAAATCATCAGCGCCGTAATCGAGGCGTACGCCGTCCGAAAAGTGACGTACTGAAAAACGTTGAGCGCCTTGATTAGAAACCAATCCTTCTCCTTAAAGTGGCTGTAGAGCAGTTCGTATAGGACGTAGTAAATCATTCGCGATTGTCGCTACCTTGTTTGCCTTTCTCTGTGTTACCTCTGAGTCCTCTGTGTCTCTGTGGTGAATGGTTGTCGGGCGTTCACTCACCATAGAGACACAGAGGACACGAAGGTGGCACAGAGACGACTAATCAAACCACCGCTCTCTATCTCAACCATTCGACAAACTTAAGTTTATCGAACATCCGTCAATGGAAACCGCTCGCGGATAGCATTCACGACCTTGTCAGTGGCGACGCCGCGCGACCCTTTTACTAGAACGAGATCGCCTTCCCTTAGCTCTGCAACCAAAGCCGCCGCCGCCTCGTCAGACGTTTCGAAGAAGCGGGTCTCAGACAGTCCCGCTTCCTGCGCGCCAGCCACAATTTCCGCTCCCAGTCCGCGCACGCCCCAAACAACGTTCACGCCGGCGCGACCGATTTCGCGTCCAGCTTCGCGATGAAGCGCGGCTTCATCGGGCCCTAGTTCCAACATCTCTCCGGCAATGACGATACGCCGCCGCGCTTCGACGCCCGCATCAATAATCGTGCGCACCATGTTTAAGAGCGAGCGCGGATTCGAATTGTACGAATCATCCACGACTGTAAACCCGGCGGCGAACCGAAGCACTTCGCCACGCATGCGCGGCGGCCGTGCGGTATTCAAAGCCGCGGCGATCTGCTCCGGCTTCAGCTCAAAACAGGTAGCCACTGCCGCGGCCGCAAGCGCGTTCATCAAGTTGTGACGCCCGCTCATGTGTAGGGTCGCCGGCGTTTCGCCTAGCGGAGTCTGTAAACGAAAGCTGATCAAGCCAAGCTGGCCGGTGTCGATCTCTTTCGCAGTGACGTCGGCCGGAGTCGCAATTCCGAAAGTAACGGTGCGGCCCTGGTGCTTGGCGCGCATCTTCATTACCAATTCGTCATCCGCGTTCAGCACAGCGACGCCGCTCGGTTTGAGACCTTCGATCAATTCGGCCTTCGCAGCCACGATATTTTCGATGGTTCCCAAGTACTCGAGATGCACCGGCGCGATCATTAACTCCACCGCGATATCCGGCGGCGTAATTTTGCAGAGCCGCTGGATCTCATGCGTCGGCGACGACATTCCCATCTCGAGCACGGCCACATCAAACTGCTCCGGAGATCTGCCTTCGCTCACCATTTGCAAGACTGACAACGGCAGTCCCAGCCCGTTGTTGTAGTTGCGCTCGCTCTTCAACACACGCTGGCCGTTAGCGTTCAGCAGATGTGCAGCCAATTCCTTGGCCGTGGTTTTTCCCGCGCTGCCGGTAATGCCAACTACCGGTTTGCCCCACTGTTCGTAAACGCGATGCGCCAAAGTCTGTAGTGCCGCTATCGCATCATCCACCAGGAGCAGGCGATCCTTCAGCGCCTCGAGTTTTTGATCGCCAACAACGCTATCCGCGCGCGCAACGGCGGCAAGCGCGCCGCGTTGAAGCGCGCCCGCTATGTATTGATGCCCGTCCGCGAATTCGCCGTTAAAGCCGGCACGAACGTAATCCTGCTGCGAGAGCGCGAAGAAGAGTTCGGCGGCTTTAACCGATCTGGAGTCGATCGAAAAATCCGCTATTTCTTTGTCAAACAACTCGGCGCTTACGTCCCCAGCAGCGGCGCCCATCAAAAGCGATGCTTCGCGAACATTCACGTGATTCCAACCTCTTGTTCCTCAATACGCAGCAACCCTACGTTATCCTTTCGCTCGCCGCCGTCAAGGGGCCCACAATTCATTTGAGCCGCGGGAAATAATTCTTCCACCACTCTGGTCGCGTGAGACTTGAGCATCACGCGATTTTCGCGCAGACGTTTCCGGCAAGCGGTCACTCGGTCTCTTAATCCACTGCCGCTGATTTCGTTCCTAAGCATTCGCTGGGGGATCATTTGCCTGGCTCCGTTGAGTTTTTTTAGTTGTAACGCGCGCCTATTAGTTTGCGATTCCGCCGACCACAAAAATCCACCGCACCGCAAACTAACAGGCGGGCGTTACCTTCAATTCAGTCTCCCAAAATCAACATAAACAATCTGGCCCGTGCGCAGCTCGGCTCCGGCTTGCGGTGTTTGTGCTACTACGCGTCCGCCTTCGCCTCGCGCTTCAACCTGCATGCCCAGTTGCGAACACGCGCGGGCGACATCTCGTACGCTGCGCCCGCGCAGGTCCGGCATCAGAACCGCGTTTTTGTTTGCGACCGCATACACAATCTCACCGCCCCGGTTATCGCGAGCGCTAACCTGCGGCATCGTTAGATTGCGCGTCTCCTGTTGTCGTGCCTCGATCTCGCGATTTTTTTCATCCTGGCGTTGCGCTGAGATTTGCGCCGGCGTTTGCACTGCGACCGCCACCAATTCCGGATTCTTGAAATCGGTGTCCGGTATCACGCCCATCTCCGGGAGAATCTGTTCAGCGATCTGACGAAACACAGGAGCCGCCACATCACCACCGTGATAGGAGCCACCGGGCTCGTCAATAACTACAATGATTACTACCGCCGGATTGTTCACGGGCGCGAAGCCGACAAACGAGGCGACAAACTTTGTCGAGGAATACTTCTTAGTCTTGGGATCAATTTTCTGTGCAGTGCCGGTCTTGCCTGCCGCGGTGTAGCCATCCAGTTGCGCCTTCTTGGCGGTTCCATTCAGCGTCACCCCTTCGAGCATTCCGCGTAGAGCGCTGGCTGTCTCTTTACTGATAACGCGATGTTGTTCGGGATTTGGCCGATAGGTTGCAACGCCATTCGCGTTGCGGATCTCGCGAATCAAATGCGGAGCTATTCGCACGCCGCCATTCGCCAGCGCACCGAAAGCTGCAACCATCTGCAACGGCGTCACGCCTACTTCCTGACCAATAGCAATCGAACCAATGGAAGACGGCTGCCAACGACTGAGCGGCCGGACCAAGCCGGCGGTTTCGCCCGGCAATTCGATGCCGGTGCGCGCGCCAAAACCAAAGCGAGTGATGTAGTCGAACATCGTTGGGTCGCCAACGCGCAAGCCCAGTTTGATCGCGGCGACGTTACTCGATTTGGCCAGCGCGTCAGCAAGGGTCAGCACGCCAAAGGGATGATGGTCGTGGATCAAGCGTTTGGCGACGGTGATTGAGCCCATCTGACAGTCGATGTGATCTTCTGGTTTTGCGAGTCCTTTTTCGATAGCCGCTGAGAAGGCCACAACCTTGAAGGTTGAGCCGGGTTCGTAGATGTTCTGGAGCGCCCAATTATTTCGCGCCGCGGGCGAGGCCGCACCGACGTCGTTTGGATCAAACGTAGGTGCGTTAGCGAGCGCCAGGATGTCGCCAGTATGCGGATCGAGAACAATGGCAGTCCCCGCCTTTGCGCCAGACTGCTGGATCGCCGTCGTCAGTGCGGCCTCTGCTTGATATTGAATCGACTGATCGATCGTCAGAATTATAGACTGCCCCGGTTGGCCCAGGACTTCAGTGCTCTCGTAGGCCCGGCCCAGCGAATCCTTTTCGACAAAAATTTTCCCGGGTTCGCCGACTATCTTTTCGTTGTACACCTGTTCGATGCCCGCCAGCCCTTTGCCATCGAGCCCAACAAAACCCAGCACGTTTGCAGCCAACGATCCATTTGGATAGTAGCGCTTCGGTTCTTTCCGGGTATGAACGCCAGTAAGCTCCAGCTTTTCCAGCAGGTCGGCCTTGTCGGGAGCAATGCGACGCGCGATCCAAAGAAACCGGCGGCCACTATTCTTCGCTTCGTTGATCTGATCGAAGACTGCCTTTTGGTCCAGGCCCAGTAACGACGAGAGCGACTGCGCGGTGCAATCGATCGCCGCGGCCACCTGAGCATCAGTGTCGTTCTTATCCTGCTTGAATTCATCGGGAGCGACGAAGACCGACGTGGTGTCGATCGTACGTGCCAGCTCGCGCTCCTCTCGATCAAGCACCGGCCCGCGAGTCGGACTGGTTTCGATGGCGTCCTGCTGTTGTTGGCGCGCGCGCGCGACGAGGTTGTCGTGCCTGGTCACTTGCAAGTGGACCAGCCGGGCGCTGATCCCCAACATCCAAAAAGCGACGAACGCCGCAACAAAAAGCGTGCGGCGAATCGAAACGTCTGGTCTTGTTTCTTTGTGACGGGAAAGACGCGCCATCGAGAATGCATCCCTTCTGCGAAGATCTCAAATCTCAAGTCTTCAAGATCTCAGATTTCATACTTAGACCTGAGACTGCTCTCAAACCTGGAAACTCAGACTACAAGTTTCCCAAGGCTCGCCCCGGTTAGCGCTGAAACGAAGCGGAAGGAGCAACCAGAGCCGGCGCGATTGGCAATTGGACCCGGCTGCTGGACTTCTGAATTCCGACCTGGCTGGCCACAAGCGGCTTGAGACCCAGTTCCCGCGCCTGTATCGCCAGGCGCGCGGGAGCAAAGGCCTGTTCCTTCGTCAACATTAGCTGTTGCTTCTCCTGAAGCAGCCGCTCGCGTTCACGACGGAGCCCCTCACTCTTGTAACCATAATCAAGCGCCGCGAAGTGCTGTTGGGCGGCAAACACGAAGCCGCCGGCCAGGACCAGGCCACAGACAAGCAATAGCGCGAGACGGGAGAGGGCGCGCACGTCGCGATCGCGGTGAACATGGGAATTACGCTGCTTCGAGGGAACTCTTCTCATGGGAAACTCCGGGTCTTTAGTTTTCCAAAATCGCAGACTTCAAATTGAAATTGAAATCTTAGAGCTTGCGACAAGCGCGCAGTTTTGCGCTACGCGATCGGGGATTCGCATTGATTTCAACATCGTCGGGAACCACTGGACGCTTAGTCAGTATTTCCACTGCGCGCCGCGCGCCACACGTGCAAACATCCGACCAGCCTCGAGTCTCGCATTGACAGTAACCGGACAACCGGCGCAACTCCTGTTTCATGATCCGGTCTTCGAGAGAGTGAAAGCTGATAACTACGAAACGTCCGTCGGGCTGTAAAAGATCTACTGCGGTAGCGACGAATCCGCCCAAGTTTTCAAGCTCTCGATTGACTGCAATGCGTAAAGCCTGAAACGTTCGCGTGGCCGGATGGATTTGCCAGTTTTTCCTTTTGCCGGCAGCGCGGGCCACCAGGTCGGCCAGTTCTTTTGTGGTCTTGATCGCCTTCCCTTGTTCGCGACTTTCAACGATCCACTTGGCGATGCGGCGTGAGTTTCGCTCTTCGCCATAGTTAAAAATGATTGCTGCGATTTCCGCTTCCGTTAATCGCAGCAGTAAATCCGCAGCGCTCTCTTCGTCCGGAGCAGGATTCATCCGCATGTCGAGAGGAGCATCAAAGCGAAAACTAAAACCTCTCGTCGGTGAATCAAACTGGAGTGACGAAACTCCCAGGTCGGCCAGGATGCCGGCAGGTTGAGTTTCATCGAGATCTTTCAAGAGGCGGTCAAGCTCGCGAAAGTCTGCGTGTACAGCCCGGAAGCGTTCACCAAAATGCGCGAGACGCTCACGCGCCGAACCAAGCGCCGCGGCGTCACGATCAATGCCAATGACGCGAGTCTCTGGTGACGCTTCAAGGATTCCCTCGCTGTGTCCGCCGAGTCCTACAGTGCAATCGACAAAAAGAACCCCTCGCTCGGGCGCGAGGAACTGCATCGTTTCTCGTAGCAGCACGGGGCGATGGGGCGCGCTTCTGCCCCCCAAAAGCGCAGCCATCACCACCGCCCCGTGATCTTGTGCAAAGAACTATCAAACCCGTGCATGGTAAATGGTGAATAGTAAATAGGAGTTGCTTTCCATTTACGATTTACCATTTACTGTTCACCAACTAGATTCCCAACTTCGAAATCGCCGCCTCGTCGTCTTCTGTATAAGGCTCGGCAAGTTTGCTGGCCTTGAAAACGTCGACCTCCCAAACTTCCAGGTAAGTCAGATATCCGAGTACCACCACATCGCCCATGACTCCCGCCGCCTTACGCAGCAATGGATGAATCAGTATCCGTCCCTGGCCATCGATCGTCGCTTGCTGGCCAAAGTAGTTCGTTCTGTCAAGGAACTTGCGCCGCGCCGGATCCATGCTTGGCAATAGTGAAAGACGCTGCTCTATCGATTCCCATTCCGGCAGTGGGTAAATACGGACGTTGTCACCGCTCAGACTTGTTATGTAGAATTCACCGCCATGCTTTTCATCAATCAGACGGCGAAATGGCGTCGGCACTTTCAGACGGCCCTTCGCGTCTATCCGGGCGGTGTAGTTTCCTCGCAGCATATGATCGACCGGTTGAAAATTTGGCGGGTGGCCTCTCCTGGAAAAGTTACTAAATGGTCGTTAGCTACGAGGTTGGACCCACTTTCGACCACTTTCGACCACCCAAGCCGGATACTACGCTCCCTCAATTTGGCTGTCAATAGAAAACTCTGTATTTTTCTGAGGCTTTTTAAACTTTGGCTGGGACCAACCAATGTTTATGTTCGCCTGTTGTGCGCCCCGATCGTCGAGCCAGCGTAACGCTTTGCGCTTCGGAATCTTCTCCGATAGGCAGTCGCCAAGCCCCTGATGTATAGTGACGCGCCATGTTTCTACTCAATGTTTTCGCTTTCACTAAGAGCAAATGAATCCTGATCACGTGGGATTTGTGGGCCTTCTGCTGTTTGGTTTGCTTGCCGCCGGCGCGAATCTCCTCGGCGGATTTGTGCTCATCAGGTCAGGTGCGCATCGCTTTGGCGAACGCTTCCTCAAATACCTTGTCGCCCTCGGCGCGGGGTTCATGCTGGCAGCGATATTTATCGAGATCGTTCCCGAAAGCGTCAGCATTTGGACCCAAGGGGCCGAGGGTAAGGACGCGGCAGCGGCTGTAGTTGGTGCGATGACCTTGCTGTTGGGCGGCTACCTGTTGATTCAACTCTTCGAGCACACGCTTGCGCCGCATTTCCACTTCGGCGCGGAAACGCATCCTGAGTCGTTTATGAAACCTTCGGCTGCGTACACGGCGGTGGGCGGCTTGTGGATTCACACTTTTTTCGATGGCGTTTCGATCGCGGCGGCATTTCTAGTTAACTTCCGCGTCGGCTTGCTCGTGTTCGTGGCCATCCTGCTGCATAAGATGCCGGAAGGCTTTACGGTCGCCTCGATCATGCTTGCGTCAGGACGCTCGGCACGAAAGGCTTTGTGGGCAACGGCTGCTATTGGAGCAGCAACGCTCGCGGGCGTTATCGCTGTCGCTTTATTGAACACAAGAATCAACAGCGCCGTAGGTTATGCACTTCCCTTCTCAGCGGGCGTCACCCTCTATGTGGCGGCGAGCGACCTAATCCCCGAAGTGAATCACAAAGAAGAACGAAACCCGATGGTGTCGATTGTCGTTTTTGTAGGCGTGGCACTTTTCTACTTGTTGCATAGATTGTTTGAGGGATAGAAGATTGCGCGTGTACACAGGTTCTAGTTGAGGAAAAGATTCTCCATAACTGGTTCGAGTGCGCTCCGGCTCCCGATAGCCGGCGCGCTTTGCGTATTGGTGTACCTCGTCTTTGCGTTCATTATTCTGCTATCTGCGACTCAGCTATCGTTTGCCCAAACTGGCCAATCGCCAATTCCGCTTCCTTCGCCGTTCACACCGATAGTTGATAACGCCAACGTTATCGATGCCGGGACGCGCACCAAACTCGAATCTATCTATCGAAATCTCGAGCAGCGGGCTGACATTCAATTCGCGGTAGTAACAGTAGACACGACGGAAGGTCAGGACCCCGCCGACTATGCGTTAGCAATTTATCGAGGTTGGGGGATCGGATCGAAGACCAACGATGGCTTTCTCTTGCTGATAGCGGTAAAGGATCGAAAGTACTACACCGAAGTCGGCTACCACCTCGAGGGCGATCTTAACGACGGCTTAGTAGGAGAAATCCAGCGGACGTATCTCGTTCCACAATTCAAGCAGGCTAATTACAGCAAGGGCATCTACGATACGGTGCAGGCCTACGTTGCAACCCTGGCGCAGAAGCGCGGTTTTACGGTTGAGGGAATCGATCAGAGCTATGCGTATCGTGAAACTCCGAAAAGACAAACGCGAGATCCCGGGGTGCTGCCGGGCTCATGCTGGACATTAATAATAATTCTTGGCGTCATTATCTTTTTACTAGCATCAGCGAAAGGTGGCGGCGGTCGCGGCGGGGGTGGTGGTTGGTGGAGTGTTTTTCTTTTGAGTTCACTTTTGAACAGCGGCGGACGCAGCAGCAGTTGGGGAGGATCGAGCAGCGGCTGGAGTGGCGGGGGATTTGGCGGCGGTGGTGGTGGGTTCGGCGGCGGCTTTGGCGGCGGCAGTGCTGGTGGCGGGGGCGCCGGCGGTGGCTGGTAGGACAGACATTTCTTGCCTGTCCCTGATAATCGTAAAGGACAGACAAGAATGTCTGTCCCACTAATTTCTGTTAGTATCGGAACACGCAAACAAAAGTATGGCTAAGGCAGTTATTCACGACGCACTCAACGGTCTCTTGCGAGACCTGCAAGCGACGCACGGGGACAATCTGGTTTCCGTTGTCCTCTACGGCTCGGCGGCCGCTGGAGATCACATCGAACTACGTTCCGACTACAATCTGCTCATAACTTTGAATCGCATCACGCCCGAGGATCTCCGGCTCGCACAGGCGCCCATGCGCGAGTGGCAGCGCCTGGGCCATCCTCTTCCGGTTTACTTCACTGCCGAAGAACTGTCAGACGCAGCAGACGTCTTTCCAATTGAGTTTCATCAGATGGCGAAAGCGCGGGTGGTGCTCTACGGCCAGGATCCTTTTGAGCTGGTAAAATTATCGGATGCAAACCTGCGCCATCAAACGGAGTACGAACTGCGCAGCAAGTTGATTCAACTACGCCGGATGTATATTCCTGCATCCGTTTCAATCGAGAAGTTATGCGACTTGATGGGCGACAGTCTTGCCAGCTTTGCGGCGCTGTTTCGCGCGGTGCTCATGCTGCATGGCGAGGAAGCGCCCGTGGCTAAGCCAGATTGTGTGCGCGCGACTGCGCACCGGTTCGGCCTTGATCCCGAACCTTTCGAAAAGATTTTTGCGTTTCGTGCCAGCGATTACTTGCCCCCAACTGAAAAGGAAGCGAACGACGTCTTTGGCGCCTACATGACGCAGCTCGACCGCGTTATCCAGGTGGTGGATGAGTTCGACAAAGGAAAGTATCAGGAGAAATAAAATGACTCGACGACGTTTATCGTTATTAGCATTGATTGTTTTTGTGGCCGCGACAGCCAGCGGATGCAGCTATAACAAACTGACAGTCAAACATGAAAACGTGAAAGCAAAGTGGGCTAACATCGAGACGCAATTGCAAAGGCGTTCTGACTTGCTTAACAACCTTATTGAGACGGCGAAGCTGGCGGGCGTGCAGGAGCAGGAAGTTTTCGGCAAGATTGCCGAGGCGCGCTCCAAGCTGCTGAATGCGACGCAGCAGGCGCCGCAGGGAGAGGGTGGCGACAAGACACCTGAACAAAAACAGGCAGTGATTGATGCGGCAAACAGTTTTGGCGGCACGGTCGGGCGGTTGCTGTCTTTGCAGGAAAATTATCCGGTGCTTAGATCGAATGAAAACTTCTTGAAAGCACAGGACGAAGTTGTGGGAACGGAAAACCGCATCGCCGTCGCGCGCAAGGACTACAACGACGCAACGCAGGATTACAACACCACGCGCGCGACCTTCCCCACCGTGATCTCCGCCAAGCTGTATGGCTTCAAGGAAGAGCCTTACTTCAAGGCGGAAGAGAGCGCTAAAGAGGTGCCGAAGATTGATTCAAACAGCCTGCGAGCGCCGACGCCGGCGAAGTGAGTCGGCACTCAACAAGAAGCATGCTAAGTAAAATTGGCCGCCCTGTAGGGCGGCCATTTGTTTCGAAGAACTGAAGTTGGATCAAAAACCGCGGGTGCTGCACATGGCGCAATGGTCACAGGGTTTGCCGCCTGGTTCCACGCTACACGTCTTCTCTTTTTCGAAGCAGTCGTCTCGGAACTCGTCGACTACTTC
>JANLYZ010000164.1:0-6394 GCA_031365905.1 Chloracidobacterium sp.
GGCCAATAGTCGAGACGCTACACCTGCGCTACGTTTTGCATTTCCAGTAGACATGATGTTCTCAATCCTCCTTCGTAAATTAGAGCCACTGGCAGCGCCGGTTACGCCAGCCACGCGCCAGCCGAAACAGAAGCGCACCACTTTCAGAATGCTCGAAGCGTACGCCTCGGGCATTCGGCAAACTTCCATCACCTTCTCGTCGCAAGCTTGCTCGCGCTCATCGAATAATCTGCGACTGATGAACCAAACGAGCGGGTGAAACCACAGCAGCGCGCAAAGCGTCAACTGAAGATTGCCGATCAAGTTATCGCGACGCTGGATGTGAACCAGCTCGTGAAGCATGATGGCTTCCAACTCATCCTCATCGAGATGCCTCGCGATTGACTGCGGCAACACGATCGTCGGCCGCCACACACGCCAAACCGCCGGTTCGATCTTCAACGGTGAAATCACCAGTCCAACCTTACCTTTCCAGTGAAGCGAGCTTCGCGCCCGCTCAAGCGCCTGCCACTCGCGGTCGTCGTGGCTGATCTGACTCAAGCGCAAAGAATGCAGAAACCTGTGCCGGCGAATTCCCCACAGCAACAGAATCGTTAGACTGCCAAGCAACCAGATCGCTGTTAGCGCGAAGTAAATTTCGTGGGGACGCGCTGCACTGCTCGCAACTATCGTCACTTCATAAGTAGCGGCGAGCGTCACTCCTGGCTCGGCGATTCCCGACAGGAGCACAGAGTTTTGATCGCTTTGTTGGAACGCGCGCAACAACGAAAAAGATTGGATATTGGTTTGCTGTGCAAGGAAGACGAAGAGAGCGGCGGGGATTAGGAACTTTGCAGAAGCAAGCAGACACAAGGTGTGACGCCATTGGGCGGGCCCGCGTCTGAGCACAAACGACGCCACCAGGATGACCAACGCAAAAACAGTGGTCTGCCACAGATGATCGGCAAACCTCGGCCACCACCAGGCCGAAGCTGACGCTAACCAGTAATAGATGGCGGTCATTTCGCCTTCCTTCCCGCTCGTCTGCTTTGCTTCTCGCCGCCGCCGGATCCCTTTGCACTTTTGTTTAGCTCCAATTCACCCAGGGTGCTTTCCAACTCCCTGATGTCTTGAAGTGTGAGTTGTCCGGTTTCCACAAGTTGCGCCATCAGCGAACGCGGGGAGCCGCCGAACACGTGCAGCAATTCGTCAAGTAAACGGCCATGAGCCGCCTTCCGAGTTACGACAGCTTCGAAGATATGTGCGTTGCCGATTTTCTTCACGCGCCGCACCGCGCCCTTTTCCTCCAGACGGTAAATAATTGTCTGCACCGTCGTATAGGCCGGACGTTTTCGTTCCGGGAGCTGCTCCTGAATCTCGCGCACTGAAGCGCTGCCGAGCGCCCACACCGCGCCCATAACTTCCAACTCCAAGCGCGTGAGCCGCACCGGCTTTTCTTTGGTCATGCCTGCTCCTTTACTACGAATGAGGTTGAGGCTACTACAACTGTGGTTGAATTGTCAACTTAAAATTCTCCTTTAAACAACGGTAGGGGCACGGCATGCCGTGCCCCTACGAGTCCCTCAATGGATATCGAGTGTTTTACTTCTTGTCTGACGCGCTACGGCGTAGAAGTTTCCAGCCAGTCGGCAGAACTGCGGCGGCCGCAAGAATCTTAATGATGTCGCCAATGATATGTAGTGGCGCCATGCTGAGTTTGAACGCAACGGGCAGTGAAGTGCTTGTTAACGATGCAAACCATACCCAGCCGGCCAGCAGGATCACTGCTGAGCCAACGGCCATTGCGGCGGCGGCGCTTAGGAAACGTTTGTCCCAACCGTTTTCCGCGAAGGCGCCGGTGATAAAAGCAGCCGCCGGAAATGCGATCAGGTAGCCACCTGTTTGTCCAAATAGATGACCGATACCGCCAGAGCCGCCATAGAAGAACGGAAGTCCAACCGCGCCTTCGGCCAGATAGATGATCATCGCCATCGCGCCGAGTCGCGAGCCGAGCAGCGCGCCCGTAAGCAGCACGGCAAACGTCTGCGCGGTAATTGGCACCGGACCAATGGGAATTACGATCTGAGCGGCGAGTGCGGTTAACAAACTAAACACGACAGCGAGCGAGACAGATCGCGTCCAGTCAACCGGGTAGAGTGCAGCCCCTAGGAGCGTGTCTGACGACATTGATGATTGTTGATATGCAGTAGTCATAATGCCCCGCGGTTTCCGGTTTGTGGTGTTTAAATTCGAGTAATCATACCCTGAAATTCAAAACTCGCAACCCGCTTGCTAGTCTAGTCCTCTCGATCCCTGGGCGGCAGCGGCTGCGGGTTGAGAGTAACTTTGTCAGAGGGTCGGTCGATTCCCGGCGGCTCAGGCTGCGGATTAAGCATGACCGCGCTACCAGGCACCAGCGTTCCGATGCGCATTTTGTGGAACGACCGCCAGACGAACACTGTGGAAGCGAGGAAGAACAGCAAAGCCAGAACATGCGTGATCATGGGGCCATTCTCCCCAAATTGTCCGCGCGGATTCGCGATCGAGACGGCCAATTCCACCGCCAACAAGCCAAACAACGTGGTGAACTTGATGACCGGATTCAAAGCGACTGACGAGGTGTCCTTGAACGGATCACCCACCGTGTCGCCAACCACAGTCGCATCATGGAGCGCAGTGCCTTTTTGTTTCAAGTCCACTTCGACGACTTTCTTCGCGTTATCCCAGGCGCCGCCGGCGTTAGCCATGAAGATAGCCTGATAGAGTCCGAAGATCGCAATCGAAATCAGGTAGCCGATAAAGAAGAAAGGTTCGAGAAACGCAAAGGCCAACGTCGAGAAGAATATCGTCAGGAAGATATTGAACATGCCCTTCTGCGCATACTGCGTGCAAATCTGCACGACCTTCTTGCTGTCTTCAACCGACGCTTTCTCCACGCCTTCGAGTTTAATGTTGGCCTTGATGAACTCGACCGCGCGATAAGCTCCGGTCGTCACCGCCTGAATAGAAGCGCCGGTGAACCAGTAGATCACCGCGCCGCCTGAGATCAGACCCAGCACAAACGGAGCGTGCAACAGCGACAGGTTCTCTGTTCGCGTGGTCAACCCATCAGTTAGCGTCATCATGATCGAAAAGATCATGGTGGTAGCGCCGACTACGGCCGTGCCGATCAATACTGGTTTTGCCGTCGCCTTAAACGTGTTGCCGGCGCCGTCGTTTTCTTCCAGCAGATGTTTGGCGCGCTCAAAGTTGATGTCCATGTTGAAATCGCGCTTGAGCTCGGCGTGGACGTCCGGCACGTGTTCGATCAACGAGAGCTCGTAAACAGATTGCGCGTTGTCGGTGACCGGGCCATAGGAGTCCACCGCGATAGTCACCGGGCCCATACCGAGAAAGCCGAAGGCTACGAGACCAAAAGCAAACACCGGCGCCGCCACCATCAACGCGCCGAGGCCCATGGTGCTGAAGAAATAAGCAATCGACATTAAGAAGACGATGCTGATGCCCAGCCAGTAAGCCGAAAAGTTTCCGGCGACGAGGCCAGAAAGAATGTTTAGCGATGCGCCGCCTTCGCGCGAAGAGGTCACTACTTCGCTAACGTGGTGAGACGAAGTCGAGGTAAACACCTTGACGAGTTCAGGAATTATCGCTCCTGCCAACGTGCCGCAGGAGATGATCGCCGAAAGTTTCCACCAGAGAGTAGTGTCATTGCCGAGCGAGGGAATTGTTACGTAAGAAATGACGAACGTGACGATCACCGAAAGGATCGAAGTGATCCAGACCAGCGACGTCAGCGGAGACTCGAAGTTCATCTTGTCCGCGTTGCGGTAACGAGCTTTGGCAATCGCATCGTTGATGAAGTAAGAAGCCGCGCTGGCAATGATCATCATGATGCGCATCACGAAGATCCAGACGAGCAGTTGCACCTGAACGCGGTCGCCACGAACGCCCAACAAAATAAAGGTGATGAGCGCGACACCGGTAACGCCGTAAGTTTCAAAACCGTCAGCGCTGGGGCCGACTGAGTCGCCGGCATTGTCGCCGGTGCAGTCAGCAATCACGCCGGGGTTGCGCGCGTCGTCTTCCTTGATCTTGAAGACGATCTTCATCAAGTCTGCGCCGATGTCGGCAATCTTTGTGAAGATGCCGCCGGCAATTCTGAGTGCCGCGGCGCCGAGCGATTCACCAATCGCGAAACCGATGAAGCAAGGGCCGGCGTAATCGCCCGGTATGAAAAGCAAGATGCAGAGCATGATCAGCAGCTCAACGCTTATGAGCATCATGCCGATGCTCATGCCGGCTTTCAGTGGAATGGCATAAAGCGGAAACGGTTTACCTTCGAGACTCGCGAAAGCTGTGCGTGAGTTCGCAAAAGTATTAACGCGAATGCCAAACCAGGCGACGCCGTAACTGCCGGCGATACCAACCAAACTAAATGCCAGAATGATTGCGACCCGAAAAGGCTCCATGCGCGAGAGCACCCCGAAGTAAAGAACGATGATGATACCGATGAAAATTTCGAGGATCAGGATGAACTTGCCCTGCGTGATCAGGTAGGTTTTGCAGGTCTCGTAAATCAGCTCCGAGATTTCGCGCATGGCACGATGCACCGGCAGCTTCTTCAGGTTCATGTAAATGCCGAGACCGAACAGCAGACCGAGCATGCAGACCACGAGTCCGACTAGCAGCAGGTTGTGCCCGGTGATGCCGCCGAAGAACGTAACGCTGGAAAGGTCAGGCAGAATCAAACTCGCTTCGCCGCCCTCGCGCGATTGCGCAAAAGCTGGTGACGCCAAAACTGCGACACTAGCCAAAGCCGCCGCCACTGTCAGGCCGGTGCGACGAATGCGACGCGCGTTTGTCTTAAGCAAAGCAGCAGACTCCGCACCCAGCTTGTTGATAGTTTTCTTTTTAAGAAGCAATGCTGCCAGGCAAACTGTCAGCAGGCTGATAATTGAGACCAGCGATAGTTCCACGATTGTGTGATTCCTTTCGGTCGTTTAAGTAGCGGAGATGCGCGCCCCCGTGAACTTGCTCGGATCCGCAGTTGAACACCTCAACGGCTTCAACGCGGCTACGGTGTTGACGGATAGCCTTGCAAGAACCGCGTATTATTGCCGATTTTCAGGCGGGCTGTCCAACGTAGAAGGTTAGGCGACTTGTCGGTTAGTTTGAATTGGCGGATGAAACGGACAAGTGATCTGCTGGGACCGCGGGCGTCCCGCCCGCAATGAGCGCGAAGCGCGAAAAATGGATTGGGGAAAGCGCATTCTAAAAACTGCGCGCCTGCGGCGCGTTGCGGGCGGGACGCCCGCGGTCCCAGCAAATCACTTGTGCGGATTATCAGAGCGATGCGCCAGCCTCGGCGAGGTTGACGGTACTCTGCGGTCGTTTGCCGAAGCCAAACCAGCGGCGGATCGAATCGATCAAGATAACTATCGCAGCGAACATGATCATTGCGGTGAGTATTGTATCCACGTAGCCGAGCGTCGCGGTCTCAGGCTTGTGCGCGAGCGGCCAGAAGATGTCTGTAATCGACTCCCAACCGGCGACGAGAGTCGTAGTCGCAACAAAACTCAGCGGCAGGATCGTCACCCAACTATATTTCGCTCGGCCAGAGTTGATGATGATAGTTGTCGCGACGCAGAGCGCCACCGACGCAAGGAGTTGATTGGCGATGCCAAACATGGGCCAGATCGTTGAGATCGATCCGGACCAGATAAACGCTCCCCAGGCAATAACAACCAGAGCGGATGTAATGACTGAACCCGGCAGCCAATTCGGCTCTTCGAGTTTGCGATAAACTCGCCCGCCAAACTCGCCCACAAGGAAGCGTGCCACCCGTGTGCCCGTATCGATCGTTGTCAAAATAAAGAGCGCTTCAAACATGATCGCGAAGTGATACCAATACTTCATCAGCCCGCGCAGGCCGGGAATGCCGTCAAAGATTTTCGCGATGCCGAGCGCGAGTGTGACCGCGCCGCCAGTTCGCCCGCGCAAATTCTTCTCGCCTGACTCTTGTTGCAGTCGATCAATTTCCTGCGGTTGCAGGTTGAAGTTTTGTCCGCTGTGTTCATCCACCATCCGCACGTACGCGGCTTTCTGTGCGTCCGTCTTCTGCGCAGTGTTGATGGCGAAATAATCGCCTGGGAAAAGAGACGACGCGGCGATAAGCGCTACCACGCCAACCACGCCTTCCATCAACATCGACCCGTAGCCGATCATGCGCGCGTCAGTTTCCTTCACAATCATCTTCGGTGTCGTGCCGGAAGCAATCAGCGCGTGGAAGCCGGAAATGGCGCCGCAGGCAATCGTGATGAAGACGAAGGGATAAAGCTTGCCGGGAATTACCGGGCCGCCGCCATGTGTGAACGGCGTGAGCGCCGGCATGTTCAGGTTTGGATGGACCAGAATG
>JANLYZ010000166.1:0-20215 GCA_031365905.1 Chloracidobacterium sp.
GTGTGTTCGCTGAGATTGCGTTCGTAGCGCAAGTGCTCGAGAAACTGGGTTAACAGTTGCTCCATAGATTCCTTATTAAATAGTTTGGACAGGATTAACAAGATTTACAAGAACGTTACTTGTCTCACCATCCTATAAATCTTGTGAATCCTGTCAAATGATCTGATGGCCAACTTAGTCCTTACCAGTTCCTAGCCGCAACATTCGCATCTCGTTGAGCATAATATCCCCGCCGCGCACGAACGCGCACGTCTTTCCGCGCTTTAACACGCAAATCGATATTGTGAAACTGTCCGTCGCGGCGCTCATCGCCTGGGTAATAGCTGAGCACGTATTGATGCGCGAGGTCGGCGGCTATTTGCAGAAACGCGTCGTTTAATTCCTCGGTTGTCTTTGGAATGTAAACGGCGCCGCCGGTCTGGCCCGAGAGCTGTTCCATGCGCCGCTCGGCAGCCAGCGCGCGCAGGTTGGCGCCGTCGTAAAGTCCCGTTTGCACAATGAAAATCTGACAGTTGGCCGCCAGCACCCTTTGCATGGTCGTCTCAAAATCATTGCGGCTGGTAGTCTCCACGCCATCGGAAACGATTACCAGCACCAGCCGGCCTTTGGATGGATGGAGATAAGCAGCAGCGTCAATGATTGCATCGAACAAGGAAGTCGCTCCTTCCGGCTTGCCAAAGCTATCGATGGTGCGCTCGAGCAACTGAATATCGCTCGTGAGCGGCTGAGCGAGGTAGCTATCAGTCCCCACAGAATAAATTGCCGCTTCATCCGCCGGCCGCATGACCTGGCGAAAGAAGTGACGCGCCGCCTGCTTCTCAAAGTCACGCGCGAGGTCGAGGCTGCCACTGTTATCGAAGAGCATCGCCAGGCGCACGTTCGTTTCTGAGCGCGTCATATCGCTAATCGCTTTCAACTGACCATCCACGCGCAGTTCAAAGTCTTCCAACTTCAGCCCGGTGACCGCAACGCCTTTTTGATCCAGCACTGTCACCGGAATAGGCACGAGATTGGAGACGACGCGCACGGTATCTGCGGCGTCGATATCGTCGCTCGCGTTTCTTGCAGGATCTTTGGGAGGCGTTTGCGTTGTGGAACTCCGCGTCGGCGAACTCGACTGAGTGGGAGACGAGGCGGGCCCGGTGATCGAACTAGTCGACTTTGTCTTCGCAGGCGCCGGCTTTGGCGTTTTTCCCTGGTTGCGGCCTGACTGCGCAAACGCGACAGTCACGAAACACATCAACGCGAAAACCACCAGCAAGTGCATGCCTGACAAACGACGCCAGGAAACTTTCTTGCTCATGCGTTCGCCTTCACCGCTTGCCGGTCCTCGTTGATTCCCTGGAGCCAATTGTCCCATTCCTTCAATGCTAGCTCGACCTGAAGATTGTGACGGTCACGCTTTCTACGTACACGCTTGCGATCTTGTTCCGGCAGCGGCTCCAGCAAAGCGAAAGTGATGTTCACCGGCTGGAAGTTTTTCGTTTGTGCATTGGAAACATAACGCGCCAGCGCACCCATGGCGCTCAAGGGCGGAGCACAAATTTGAGCTTGCCCCGAAGTCAGCCTGGCCGCGTTATGTCCGGCCAGCCAACCCATCGCTACTGACTCAACATAACCTTCAACGCCCGTAATCTGTCCGGCAAAAAAGATGTTTGCGCGTTCGCGCATCTGCATCGTTTCCGCAAGCACGCGTGGCGAGCAGATGTAGGTGTTGCGATGGATCTGACCAAACTGCAAAAACTCCGCCTGCTCCATACCCGGAATGAGCCGCAACACTCTCGCCTGTTCGCCGTAACGTAGATGATTCTGAAAGCCCACCAGGCTGTATGCGTCTGCCATTAAATTTTCCTGGCGCAACTGCACCGCCGCATAAGGTTCGCGACCGGTGCGCGGATCATATAAGCCCACCGGCTTCATGGGCCCGAAGCGTAGCGTATCTACACCGCGACGCGCGATCTCCTCGATCGGCAAACAGGACTCGAACCAACGAGTTTCCTCAAATCGCGCCAGCGGCACGCTCTTGGCCTCTATTAACGCGCTGTAGAACAGTGCGTACTGTTCCCGATCAAACGGGCAGTTCAAATAATCGTCGCCGCCTTTGCCGTAGCGAGCGGCCGGAAAAGCAATTGAACGATCGATCGAATCCGCGGCCACGATGGGAGCGATGGCGTCGTAGAAGTAGAGTTGATCGCTGCCAGTGAGTTTCATGATCTCCGCAGTCAACGCATCCGAGGAGAGCGGGCCGGTGGCGATGATCGCGATCTCATCTTCAGGAATGTCCTTCACTTCTTCGCGAACGAGTTCGATGTTTGGGTTGTTCTCGATGCGCTCAGTTATCAACTCTGCGAATTTCTCTCGATCAACTGCCAACGCAGCCCCGGCCGGCACGCGTGTCGCGGTTGCGCATTCCATGACCAGCGAACCCGCGCGGCGTAGTTCTTCCTTAAGTAAGTAAGGAGCCGAACCAACTTCATCCGACTTTAGTGAGTTGGAACAAACGATCTCGGCAAGCTTGTCGGTGCGATGAGCCGGCGTTTTCGTCACGGGCCGCATTTCGAAGAGACGCACGTGGGCACCCGCGCGTGCCGCTTGCCACGCGGCTTCCACTCCAGCGAACCCACCACCGATGACATTTACTGTTTTCATTCTGGGAGCGCGGGCATCCTGCCCGCTTTCCTTTCAAGGCCGAGATGTTGCTAATCAACAAAGGCGGGCAAGATGCCCGCGCTCCGGGGTTATGGCTTCTTATCAGGCGGCCCCTTAGTTTTCGGCGCGTCGAGTTTGTAGTCGCCGACGTCGCCTGAAAAGTGTTTGTAGTCGCTCCATTCAAACGTCTGGTTGTAATCGCCGCCGCCAAACAACAGCACCTTAACTGACAGATTGATTTGCGCCAGGCGCGGCAGCCATACGCCTTCAACCATGCGCGTCTGCTCCATTACAAACGCAGCGCCGGGCCGCAAATTAACCAGCAGGCCGCCGCCCATCTTGAATCCTTCAGCGAGTCGCGCTTCGAGCCGCATAACTTGCTTATCAGCCGGATCGATCCAAACGACGCCAACGAGTTTTGAAATCAAATCCTCCTGCCGATTGCTCGACTTGAAACCCGGACGCGGCCGGAAATCAAAGACCACTGCATCACGATCACGAAAGCGCTCACGACGAGGAGAAACGAATTCAGAGACTCTTAAAAAACCGGAAACGTCTAAATCGTCATCATTCTCTTTGCCCTCAGCGCTCCGCTTCTCCTTCCGCTCGGCGCGACGCTTTGCGACCTTCTGCTCGTTCTTGTCCTTGTCGCGCTCCGCCTTTGCGAATTCTTCCTCCACTCGCTTCTGTTCTTTGGCAGCACGTTCGCCAGTGAGTGGCACCCCGTCCTCGCTGAGCAACTTCATCACCGGCTCGCGATGCGGAATCGGAAACACTTCATAGACCTTGACCGTCTCCTTCTTGACCTCGCCCTTGCTGCTTATCTCACGAGCAGTCTCCTTCTGTATAAAGGAGTACTCAGTGAAGCGCTGTTCGAGTTGTTCCTGATTTTGCGAGACGTCGCGAAGCAGCGCCTCCACATCCAATGCCTCGGCGGCCCGCGGCGGATCGAAATCGGAATCCGGCATGCCGGTGTTGTAGCTGGCGCGTTGCAACAGGAATGTCAGCGCGCCCGTGCCGTTATCAATACTCACGCGATGAGGCTCGAGAATGTTTGCTTCAGAACGATAGTCTTCAAAACGCGTGATCGTCTTGCGCGCGTCGTCCTCAATTCCTACCAGCAACTTCGTAGTCGGGCTAAACAGATAGCGCAACCGAGCGCCACTGCGCAGAGAGAATTCCACCGCGTATGCAGGTCCATCAGCTTTGAAAGAAACTACGCGCGAAAGAACGTTGCTCTTTTTCAGGTCGAGCAGGTGGCCGGCATCGAGCACGGCCTGAAGCCTTGCCGCCGCCGCTTCTGCATCCGTCAGCGTATGAGGTTTGCCATCGAGACCGTGCGTCCAGGCCGACCTGGGATTCGCGGCTGAGACGATTTGACCGTTTCCAAAAATCAATTCCGTGCGGACTGATGCAGGAAACTTTGTCTGCGTTTTGGCAATCCCAAGCGGCTGATCTTTGAGTTGAATCTGCCATTCATAAGTGGCGTCGCGAATGGCTGCGATGCGCTTCTTGCCGCCTATGGCTTTCAAGTAGCTGTCCACGATCTTCTGAGCCGATGGCAGTTTGGTTCCCTGTTGTGCCTGCAGCGATTGCGAGTTGCCGCAAAGCAAACTGGCACAGACAAGGACGCATGTCGTGACGGACCGGTAGATGTTCGGCCGAGGATTCGCGAGGACACCGGCGATCGCGTTCAGTTTTTGGCTGAAGTGCTTCATTAATGCCGCTAACATTCGCTTTCCTAAGAATGGACAGACAGGAATGTCTGTCCTACTTCTTCGCTTTTTTCCGCTTCTTCTCAACTTTCTTATGCGCGGCCGCGGTCACCTGCGCAATGCGCTCAGCCTGCGTCAGTCGCTTGCCGCCCCCTTTTTGCTTGCCACCGTGTTCCTGTTCAGTCATCTCCCCTTGATGCTTGTGAAACTCAAATTCGTTTACTTGGCCCTGCGCGCCAACCTTCGTAGCGTCGAGGTTTCTCATCTGTTCTCTGCCCATCTTCTTCACGTCCTCCCGTTTCTTATTCGCCTTCTGATCTTCCCTTGTAACGCAAGCTGTTAGTTTGCGCGCAAGTTAACAGCTTGCGCTACATCGTCTGCTTGACACTGCAAACTTCGCATTCGTATAGTGCAATCTCGACCGCGCAGACACGCGCTCAAGTGACTGCATTCGAAGCCGGCTTAGCTCAGTTGGTAGAGCGTCTGATTCGTAATTAGAAGGTCGCCGGTTCAACTCCGGCAGCCGGCTCCAATAAAAATCCTTACTACACTCCATTCGTTTCGAACCTGTTTTGCTTACCTTACCATATCTAAAACCTTCCGAATTAGGTGTGGCAGAGCCTTTGTGGAATCGATCTTGCTATTCCCTCTAAACGTCAATGCAGAATGTTCTGAATCAAATCAGCCTACTCGCTGGAGGAATGCTATGAGACCACCGATAACTGCGATTCTCGCGGTTTTAGCGTTAGTTCTCGCGCTGCTTGCCATATTGGATTTGGTACGCGCGGGTACGGCCTTGAGCCTGGCCATCATGCTCTTGTCCCTGGCTTTTCTATTGCCGGGTGTCGGCGGCCTGCGCCGAGCCGACAAGATTTGAGAACTGTTCATCGCTCGCGGCGCCTCTTTATGCTGCCGCCCTTTTTCTGGCCGCGGATGTGGTAATCTCGCGGGCCGATGGATATTTCGTCAACTCAACTACAGCAATACGGACGCGCTGGCTAGGCTGTAGTAGACAACTTTGTTCAGCCCGCACTTGCGATCGCTTGCGAGCGCGCGCCGAAGAGTTAGTCCATTACTTCGATCTGAGCGGCATTGTCTCAATCTTTTCCACGCGAGAACAAAATCGCCGCAGTGACGACCACTTCCTAAACTCCGGCGACAAGATTCGTTTTTGAGGAAGACGCATTTCTTCGGGACGGCACGCTCAAGCAAAGCAAGGAACAGTCGATTAACAAGATCGGACATGCGCTTCACGATCTCGATCCGGTCTTCAACGAATTCGCGCGCAGCCCGAAGGTGCAGAGTTAGTCGCTTACCTCGGTATCGAGCGGCCCTTGCTCTTGCAGGGAATGTACGTCTTCAAGCAACCGCAGATCGGCGGTGAGTCACGGGTCATCAGGACAGCACGTTTCTTTATACTGAACCGCAGTCGATCGTTAATTTGAGGTCTGGGCTCTTCTTGTTGCTGAGTGTGGCGGGACGGGGTAAGCCCTTACGGGCCGAATCTTTGTTTGTATTCGCCGGATACGATGAACGCTTTGACCATCTCGGCGTTAACAAAGTTGCCATTAAACTGATTCAACTTCGTCAGCCAGAAATCGTAGCCGCTGTAGTCTGAGTCAGGTGTCTGGTTCGGATTGCGTCGCAAGTAACCGAAGTACTGCATCAACACAAACGCACGATTGAATTCAGCGCTGTTCAAGTCCGGGTCTTCTGCTACCTGCCGCAACGCCTGCGCCCGCGCTGTTACGTTACTCGTGTCCGCAGCGCTGCCAAACAGACCAATCGCCGTCGCCCCCTCGCTGGATGACAACACGTTACCGGCGTTCAGATTCAGCTTGTCGACGAACTGCGCCGGCGTCAGCGAAGTTGGAAATGCTGTTGTGAAGCGCAGCCGCTGCACAAACTGATTGGCAAAGTTCGCTTTGTTATTTTCCAGCACCGTCTCCCAACCCGTCTGGCCGACCACCACGCCCTGGCCAATCTGCTGAGTGTCGGGCAGGAATTCATTGAAGCGCACAATCGGCACGGGAAGCTGATGCGCGCCACCGAAAGTCGATGTTCCGTTTACGTCACCGTAAGCGGCTTTATAAATTCGCTCGACCAGATAACCAGTCTGTTGGAACTCGATCGAAATGTAGAATGCTGCCGAGACATTGACGCGCTTAGCGTCGATGCACTGAGCGTTGCTGCCGCATAACGTAATCTCGTTCGTCCAGAAGGCCAGTCCGCTTGGATCGGGCTCGCGACTGAGGAAGTCTAGATAGTGCTCCCAGACGAAAAATTGCGCGGAGTCGACTGCATTCGGCGTCACCTGATTGCCGTCGAGAATTCCATTTCCCTCGCGGTCAATGCTCAGGCGTCGGCCCGCGCCTGTGGGCACGCCCAGAAAAGTCAACTCGGCTCCCGTTCCCGCCGCTTGTAACAGCGCCTGCGAAGTGACCGGCGCTTCGCCTTGCCGATCAGTTTGAAACTGGCCATTTCCGATGAACAGGAAAGCGCGCGGCCCTCCGTTGTAGCTTCCTCTCACCACGAGATCACAATTGCCCGCACTGGCTTGCGACATCAGCAAGTTAACCCGGTCAGTTACCGCCGCTACGGTTTTGTTGCTGCCATTAACGGTTACTTCGAGACCAACCGCCGGAGCCGTTCCCGTATCAAGCGCGAGGACGAACTGTTCCAGGTCGCGGCGCTGATTGTCGTTCTGAAAATTGAATACGGGCGCGTGCAGGAAACTAAAAAGACTGTCAGTCGAACCATCATGAATGAACCCGAAGCCACTGGTCTGCTCTCCCGGCGCATTCACCATCCCCAGCTTCTGATATTCACCGCGCAGTTGTGGCACTTTGAAGTCCTGCGATTCCTGCAAAGCAGCCGCCGGAATGATCACCTTGTTCGTGCCAGTACCAAATCCCGGCAGAGCCGTGTGGCATTGATTGCAAGTCAATACGCCGGCATCGAATGGCGTTGAACTAAACAGTTGCGCGCCGCGCGCCGCGCTGGGGCCAGTGGGTGGATTTGGCAGCGTGCGATCCAGGTTCTCGTTTGGATTCGGCGGGTAGGTCAGGGTTCTAATAAACGACGTGAAAGCGTTGAGTTCATCGGCTGTAAGCTGGCGCGGGCCGCCTAGCAGGCTTTGAAAAGCAGGATTGAAGTTTGCTAACCCGGCGCGATCGCCTCGCCAGTGCAGCGGTTCAGTGCTGATAATGCCGCGCAGTGATTGCGTGGTCATCGGCCCTTTCATCGGATGGAAAACTGACTGCGTCGGGAACGGACCGCCACCATTGACAGTCTGCGTCTGTCCCTGCGGATCGCCCAGGTCCCAGGCCAGCCCATCACGGTGGCCGTTTTCATGGCAACTCGCGCACGACAGATCTCCATGCGCCGAGAGGCTGGCGTCGTAAAGAAATCTTCGACCGCTGCGCACCGTGTCGGGTTCAGGATTGAAGCCGACCGGGACGGTAGCGATGGGGGTGCGCGTGCCCAGATTGACAACGCTAATCGTCTCGTCAAACCGATTGAGCACGTAGAGCAAATTGCGCGGGGCATTCAAGGCCAGACCGGTCGGGCCCTGGCCCACTGCAACGCGCGCTTGCACCACTCCCTGCGCATCGAGTACTCCGACTTGTGCCGAACCGGTGGCGGCGACGTAGAGGGTGCCATCGGAAGCGCGCGCTATGTCGGCAGGCAGGGCAAGACTATTGGCGCGCTCGGCATCTGACCCGGCCGGATTGTTGTAGTTGATGTTGGGGTTGAGATCGACAGCAGTGATAGTCGGCGTAATGCCTGCAAAAGAAATTGCGGAAACTCGACTGTTCAAGAACCGCCCGCGCAGGTTCGGCTCAAAGCGAACCAGGTTGCGGGCTTCATCGTTTGTGACAATCAGACGATTCGCGCTCGGATCGAATACGGCATTCCCGATGTGCGTACCTACGTTCCGCACGAGTGTGCTCAGGGAGGGGCTCAAACCTCCCGCATCGATAACTGCGACATCAGTGTCGGCGAGCGTGTAAGGAATGAACGGACTCCATCTTGGATTTCCGGTTTCATCAGCCCAGCCGCTGCCATTCCACTTCACAATCAGACCCACGTTCGGCGCGGTGGGCAGGCTGGCAGACATTGCCGGCGAAGGCGGCGGCGGACCGCCGGCCGCCGAAACCTGCTGGGCGGAAACAACCGTCGTCTGATTTCCTGATTCGAAAACTGAAACGAAGACCTGCGCACCTGAAGAGTCGCGAGCCAGCGCTCGCGGCTGCTTAGCGCGAATCGCGATTACCTGCGGGGCGGTCGACGGCGAAGCGGGATCGAAAACTCTTACCTCGCTCGGACCAGAGACGCAGACGAAAGCGAATTCCTTTTGCTGGCCTGCGAATACAACATCAGTCGGCTCATCACCGACGTCAAACGAACGCACAGTTTTGAAGCTCGCCAGGTCGACCACGCTGACGGAATCCGACAGCCAATTCACTACCCAGGCTTCATTGTTGCTGCGCGCCGCTACGCTGACAGGCTCAAGGCCGACCGGAATCTCGGCCATCAGCGTAAGCGAGTTGCCAGTGACGTGAAAGACTGAAAGACTTCCATTCGGCGTGTTCACAGCCAGCAGTCGGGTACCATCCGGCGTAATCGTTAACGGATGAACCTGCGGAGCTTCGAAATTTCGGTAATTAGTGGGCGGGCTTTGAGCTAAGACATTCTCCGCCGAATGAAAGACCAGACAGGTGACGACCAAGCCAAGCAAGGCGGCCAGCACAGCCAGCCGGGGGAAGCTCTCTTGGTGCGTCTTGTGGTACATCGTGCGAGTGGCTTTGTCGAATTGCGAAAACCAAAGGACAGTAGGTCTAAGATCAAACAGTTGTCAATAGAATGGACCCCGAACCAAGTGAAGCGTTTACGAGAGGTTTGGACGCCGAGCGTCTGAGGCCGCGATTACTGGTTGCTTAGGGCCAGCGACGCCAAACAGTATGGGTATCAAAAGGAAGAGCGGGAAAGTCGCAGCTTCAAATAGAGCCACAACCGTTCTTTCCGAGCTGAGAGTGCCTGCGTCAGTTTGGAATCTTCACACAATAGCTGTGATACTTTTCCGCGATGACACTTACATCCGAACAGCGTGCCCAATATGATCGTGATGGCTTTCTGGTCATGAGCGACTTTGCTGACGTTGCATCCTGTGATGCGCTGCGAACTCGCGCGGAAGAGTTGGTTCACGACTTCGACCCGAGTGGTATCGTCTCAATCTTCTCGACCCGAGAACAAAACCGCCGGAGTGATGACTCCTTCCTCACCTCCGGCGACAAGATTCGCTTCTTCTTTGAAGAAGATGCCTTTCTCCCCGATGGTACGCTCAAGCAAAGCAAGGAACAGTCGATTAACAAGATCGGACACGCGCTTCATGATCTCGATCCGGTCTTCAACGAATTCTCGCGCAGCCCGAAGGTCGCAGAGTTAGTCGCTGACCTCGGTATCGAGCGGCCATTGCTCTTGCAGGGAATGTATATCTTCAAGCAACCGAAGATCGGCGGTGAAGTCACTTGTCATCAGGACAGCACCTTCCTTTACACTGAGCCGCAGTCGATCGCCGGCTTGTGGTTTGCGCTTGAAGACGCGACGCTTGACAACGGTTGCCTCTGGGCCATTCCAGGCGGGCACAAGCTTGGACTGAAATCGCGTTGGCTGCGAAGCGAGACGGGCGGAATGAAGTTTGATATTTTCGATGCGAGTCCCTGGCCTGAAGAGAAACTCGTTCCACTCGAAGTGCGCAAAGGGAGTTTGATAATTCTTAACGGTCTGCTGCCTCACAAGAGTCTCGCCAATCGTTCTTCGAAATCTCGACACGCCTATACGTTGCACGTGATTAGCGCCGACTGTGGTTACCCGGAAACGAACTGGCTGCAACGTAGTCCCGAACTGCCATTGCGCGGCTTTGAATAATCTTCAGGCCGAGGCCTCAGAGTTGTAGTCAACTCTCTGTGTGATCTCCGTGTTCTCTGCGCCTCTGTGGCGGACTTTTTTGTGGGACGCTAATCCACCACAAAGGCACAGAGGACACGGAGGTTGCACAGAGAACGAACCAGCACCCGGAAAGCCCAAAGAGCCTAAAACCTCAGCAGAACCAGTTATTTCTATTTGGATTGGCGCAGGAGGCCGCGGAAGATTCCCTGTATCCGCACGTTGCGAGCGGGAACTCTGATTGACTCCATTTGCGGATTGGAGGGACGCAGTTCAACTTCCGGACCGCGGCGGTAGAGACGCTTGAGAGTGGCAGAACTTTCATCAACCAGGGCCACCACGATTTCACCATCGCGAGCAACTTCACGATTCTCGATCAAAGCGATATCGCCATCGCAAATGTGTTCATCGATCATCGAATCGCCTTGCACCCGCACTGCATACACTTTTTCCGGTCGCACGCTCCCCAACATGAAACGCGGCACCGAGATCGTCTCGCGCGCACGCGCAACTTCTATTGACTCGCCCGACACTTCGATCGGATGACCGGCCGCGATAAATCCCATCATCGGAATCTCGCAAAGCAAATCGGACGGAGGTATCTCCTGTTGGTTGATGACGATCTGCGAAGAGCTGCCGGTGCGAATGATTGTAATGAGCCCAAGCCGAACGAGTGCTTGAATATGTTTCGCGACTGTCGCTCGCGAGGTCACGCCGAGGTGCTTGGCAATTTGCGTGTAGGTAGGAATGTAACCGCGCCGCTCGAGAAAGCTGACGATGTAGTCGAAGACTTCTTTCTGTCGTTCGGTGCGTGGGAGTCTTGCGAGCATAAGTTCCTAACCAATCGCGTGTCGCGTGCAATGCTGCGGTGAGCCGGGTCAACCCCCTTGAAGTTAGCGGGCATTCTATGGCGCGCAAACAAAAGCGTCAAGTCTCTTGTTGCACGCCATAGAAGTGCGGGGATGGTTCCTACTTGTGTTCCCGCGGTGAGTAACGCGCGAGTGTTCGCGGGAAGATGCGCACGCCGGCGGGCATTTGCGTTAACGTCATTGAGTCGGCGGTCAAAACTTCCTTCGCCTTCAGGTCATAAACGCCCTCGTTGAGATCATTGTCGGGACTAATTACCGCTCCCTTCAATGCCGCGCCGATGAAAGCGCCCTTGCTACGAGAGTAGGAAAGGATACCGGCATCGAGCGTGAGGTTCGTCGAGGCCCCTGCTTCGCGTCCCACTGGACCAGCGGCCACGCCTACCTCGCCGCCCATCTCAAACTTATCTTCCAACAAACCCTTCACGCCCTCGTCGTTCATTATCAACAAAACGTAATCAGTTTTCGTGGCGCCAATCTGCGCGCCAAAGCTGCCGCCGCTTATATTGTAGAATGCCGGCGCTGACCAACCGTTCTTCGTGCGCCTGCTGATCACCCCTTGCCCACCCTTGCCGCCAAAGATAAATGCCGCCTTGATGACGCCGGGAAATACGGCAATTGCTGCGGCTTTGTCGAGCAGTTCCTTGGGAATCGCCTTCTCACGGACGTTCATGATCTCAGTAAAAACCTCGGCTGCCTCGCGCGAATGCCGCGTCGCATCGGCTAGTCTTGCTTTCTTCTTGGCGGCAGCCGGCAGTGCGGATAACGTCAGCAACAACACCACGGTTAACACACCCATCGCCGTTTGTCGCATCGAAAATTTCATGGTCACTCTCTCCTCCCTAAGTTGTGGAATAAAATGCAAACGATCAACTGGGGGCCGGCAAACACTCGAGTCATCCTCGTCGTTTTCGGTAATTCCGATACTACACCCGTGCGCGGCTGAGTGGTAGTACGCACATAGCGAACCTTGATACAAGGAATTCTTCATTGAGCCAAAAGCGAAGGACTCGCCGAGTCACTTCCTGTTTGCGCTCGCGCTACTTATCATTTGCGGCGTATGAAAGTTCGTGAGATTCTTAGGTTGCTAAGGGACGATGGCTGGTATTTGATTGTCACCGAGGGTAGCCATCGACAGTTTAAGCATGCGACCAAACTGGGACGTACTACGGTGTCCGGTCATCCGAGTGATGACATACACCCCAAGACTTTGAAGAGCATCCTGACTCAGGCAGGGTTACTAAAGAAGTAGGAGCTACGAGAATGCAATACCCAATGATCATAGAAAGAGGCGAAAGGAATTATTCCGCTCACTTTCCGGATCTCCCAGGCTGCATCGCTACCGCCAAGACTCTCGACGAGCTTAAAAAACGCATGCGTGAAGCGCTTGAATTGCATTTGCGCGGCATGCGCGAAGACGGACTTCCAATTCCCGAGCCAAGTTTAGTTGAATACGTTGAGGCAGCTTAGGGCATTCCTATGCGATATACGAAGAGTTTAAATGTGATGTTAGTCTCGCTGTCCATGGCAGCAATGTTGACGACGAGTTGTGCGGCTAAACCACGTGAGACAAGCGACGGCAATGACAAGCTACTAACGGTCACCGACACCAGTAGCATTTCTCCCGCCAATAGCATGACCGCGGCGCGTTCCGGTCATACGGCGACGTTATTAGCGAACGGTCAGGTCCTCATCGCCGGCGGCATGGAACGCAATGGCGTCTTCTTTAGCAGCGCCGAGCTTTACGATCCGGCCACCGGAAGATTCACAGTTGCGAAGCAAGACATGAACACTGAGCGCGTCGGACATAGCGCCACAGTCTTGCCGGGCGGCAAGATCCTGATTGCCGGCGGTTGGGGCAACGCAGGTGTGCTCGCGACGGCCGAACTCTACGATCCAAACCGAGGAGCCTTTACGCCCACGGGCAGCATGTCCATCGCGCGCGGTGACTTTACCGCTACGTTGTTGCCCAACGGCAAGGTGCTGATCGCCGGTGGTGAGAATGATCGCGTGCTTGCAAGCGCCGAACTCTACGATCCAGCCACCGGAAAATTTACCTCGACCGGTAACCTGAACGCCGGACGCACCATGCACACGGCCGCGCTGCTCGCGAATGGCAAAGTGTTAATTGCCGGCGGCGGCGAATACCAACATCCGCTGGCGACTGCCGAACTGTACGACGCGACGAGCGGAATTTTTACAACTACCGGCAGCATGACTGTGCCCCGCTACAAACACGCAGCGCGACTGCTGCCGGATGGAAATGTTCTCGTCGTGGGTGGCTCCGATGGACGTGATTGGCAAGGTCGTTATGCGAACGCGGAAATCTATAATCCGGCTCGCGGCGCCTTCTCAGCAATCAGCAACATGAATACGGCCCGCTTCAAACTTCCAGACGCAGTTGCCTTATTGACAAACGGCCGGGTGCTCATCGCCGGTGGTGGTGAACAGGTTGAGATCTATGACCCAGCATCACGAACGTTTAGCGTCGGCACCGGAAGAATGGATGCGGCGCGATTCTATTCCACTGCAACCTTGCTCAGGGATGGTCGGGTTCTCGTCGCGGGCGGTTATGACACTCACAGCATAGCGAGCGCGAAGGCGTGGGTTTGCAAAAGTTAGTTTCGACTGACCGACATCAGCGCGTGTAGGTATAGGAAGCGCGCGCCCTCACAGCCACGTGCTTGCGATTTACTTTTACTCTGATCTTCCTCAATCCGCTTCGTTCGGAGTCGCTTAATTTGTTTCGTCCGCGATGCTTGCTCGATTCGCGGCGCCGCCTCAACTCTCTCAGATTTAACTAATCTCCCTCTCCCTTTGGGAGAGAGTGGGGGAGAGGGCGTAGCGCAGAGCCTATTCCCAAGATTCGGTCTCATCTATTTCTCGCGTCTTCCGAGCGTTCCCCAAAAAATACACACGGCTAAAGCCCTCTCCCCTGGCCCCTCTCCCAAGGGGAGAGGGGAAAAACTTAAGTATCACCAGTCTCTACACGCCTTCTTCGCCGGCGCTTCTCGCAGGGGCGGACGGGAGATGCGTTGTAATCCTCCAATACTTTGTCGATCGCGCTAAGTATCTGCCTGTTGGTGAATCGCAGCACGCGCAAGCCTTGAGAAACCATATAGGCATCTCGGTCTTGATAATGGTTGTTTGCGAAGTCGAGTTTGCCATCTTAGAATGCGGCGACTTTCGCGACGATTGGAAACCCTGGTGCTAATTTTGTTTACAGCTTTCGGAGCGGTGTTTGTTGCCGAGATTTTCGGCGACAAGTTGCTTTATACGACGGGCGTGCTGGCGGCTCGTTATCGCACCGCGCCGATAATGTTGGGGATGGCGCTGGCCTTCATGGCGAAGATGGGCGTGGCGGTCCTCGTCGGGGACGCGATCTCGAAGTTGCCCCGCTCGCTGGTAGCGACGATTACAGCGTTGAGTTTTCTGGGCGTGGCGGTGGCGCTGTGGCTGAAGCCGGATCGACCGCAAGAGTCCAAAGAAAACCACCGCGCGTCAAAGGCGGCCGCGCTTTCGTTCGCGGCAATCCTCTTATCAGAATGGGGTGACGTTGGTCAGATCACGGCGGCCACGCTCACCGCAAAATATCATCAGCCCCTCGTCGTGTGGCTAGGCGCCGTTGGCGCTATGGTCACGAAGGGCGCGCTGGCCGCGTTTCTCGGCGGCAGCATTCGCAAGTGGATTCAGGATCACGTTGTGCCTCAGGTGTTGCGCTACGTTGGCGTCGGTCTGTTACTAATCCTCGGCGTGCTTTCCGTTTTGGAGATTCTGTTTGACAAGAACTAAGTTTGCGATCGATTGGGTGGGCCAATAGTCTTGAATGTCTCGAAGCAGGAACGGAAGAACGCTTTCCGATTCATTGTCGCGCTCGGCTTCGTCAGTCTGTTTGCGGACATGACCTACGAGGGCGCGCACAGCGTCATCGGTCCGCTACTCAAAGACCTGGGCGCCAGCGCCACCCAGGTGGGAATCATCGCGGGACTCGGCGAGATGATCGCTGCGAGTCTGCGTTATTTTTCCGGTCGACTGGCAGACAAGACCCGCGCTTATTGGACTATCACGACGCTCGGATACTTTTTGAATCTGGTTGTAGTGCCGGGCCTCGCCTTCGCCGGCAACTGGCAAGCGGCAGCGCTGTTGATTATCGCCGAACGCACCGGAAAGAGTTTGCGCGGACCGGCACGCGACGTTTTGCTTTCCGAAGCTACGGAAGTTGTCGGACATGGAAAGGGATTCGGAATTCACGCCGCGATGGACCAAACGGGCGCCGTACTGGGCCCGTTGTTTGTAGCGATTTCAGTTGCTCGGACACACCATTTTGGCGCGGCGTTTTTGTGGCTCGGCGTGCCGGCGGCGGGCGCCTTCCTGGCTCTGATCTTCGCGCGCGCTGCGCGGCCCGCCAAAGGTTCTCCGCCTCCACCACCGCGAAATGAAAACCTGCCGCAAGTCTTCTGGTTGTACGTTGTAGCCGCGGGCTTGCTGGCGCTCGGCTTCGTAGATTTCCCCTTGCTTGCTTACCACTTCCAAGCTAACTCGCTAACCAAACCGGAGACCATTCCACTCCTGTACGCGGGCGCGATGGGCGTGAACGGCTTGACCGCGCTCTTATTTGGTCGGTTGTTTGATCGCTACGGCATTCAAATCATTGCCCTGGGGATCGTGGTTTCGCTACTGGCCTTGCCTTTCGGCTTTCTGGGCGGAGCAAACGGCGTTTACATCAGCGTTGCTTGTTGGGCCACTGGTTTAGGCGCGCAGGACGCGACGCTGCGATCGGGTATCGCGCAGGTTGTGTCTATGAACAAGCGTGGAAGTGCCTTCGGCGCGTTCAATGCCGTGTACGGTGTGCTTTGGTTTGCCGGGAGCGTGACGATGGGAATGCTGTACGACTATTCGTTGATCGCCCTGGTCGTATTCGGCATGGTGGCGCAATTAGTTGCGGCTGTCTTGTTTGTATGGTTGCGACGCCCGTTGGCAGCGGCGAAGGGATGACACGCGAGTTGAGTGCGTCAGGAAAGTATCTGAACCACGCGTTCGATCACGTTGTGCACTGTGGCTTGCACGCTGGCGTCGCTGGCGACGAGAAACGCCAGCAGAAGCAAGCCGGACAGCGCGGCGGTCGGAATGAGACGTGAAACAGCAGGATTGAGGTCGCGGCGTAGGTTCCCATTCGAGGCGATTTCAAGCAGTCGTCCAACTCGGCCTTTTACTCCGCGAGTTTCTTCGACACCGACCAGGAACGCCGCCATCGGAATTGCTACGTGCGCACCGACCGGAACGAGCTTCGCTATTTTCACCAGCGCTGACGCCAGATTGAGCGCCGTCTCCGGACTCTGTTGGGCCGCTTGTTCATCAGCGGCACATTCCGCCGCCTCCGCCCACGCTGTATCAAGCGATCGACCGCAAGGCACAATCATCAACGCATCACGTGAAGCGCGCAGCAGCGAACGTTTGAAGTTGTCATGCGCGCGCAGGTGTCCACCCTCGTGAGCGATAGCGGCGCTTAGTTCTTCCTGGCTGAGCGTCTCGAGGACGTGTTCAGCAATAAACAGTCGAGGTCTGACGGTTCCGACCACAGCGATAATCGGAAACTTGTTAACAAAGCGAAAGGTGGGAATGTTTGTCCCGCTTAGCTTGATAGGCACCGCAGTGGCGAGCCACTCCCGGAGCAGTTTCCGCGTTGCGAACCACGAACCGAGCGCCCGCCATAACGCGAGCGTCACGCCTACTCCGGAAACGATCGCCAACAACGCGAGTTTCTTGCTGACAGTTTCCGTCGTCGCATAGGGCTCGTAACCAAGATAAGAAGGCACCAGAAACAAAGCTACAGAAATCAAGGCCAGCAATGGCGGGCCGGCGCGGAGCGCGAACAGAATCTCGGCGCGCGCGCTGGCCGAGCAACCGCGCAAAGCATCACGGAAACGCCAGCAGGCAGCGACGATTCCCGAGGCAACTGCGTTGATCGTCAGCAGTGATGCCAAAACCAGAGAAATTCCCAGCAGTTCGTACAAGGCTAGTCCGCTTTCCGCCGTAAGTCGCGGCGCTTCTCTCTTATCAACCGATCAAGTTCGTCCAACATTTCGCGATCGTTTTCGCTAACCGTATCGACGATGCAGGCCAGCACCGGCTGTAAGGCTTCGCCGCCATGACCGAGCAGACCGTAAATAACATCTTCGCGAATTCCCTGTTCAAGCTCGTCCGGCGAAACGGCAGCCAGGTAGAAAAACGCGCGGCCATCTTTTCGTCGAGTGAGAAGCTTTTTCTTGAAGAGGCGATCAAGAGTTGTCATCAATGTTGTGTAGGCAATTGTTTCCTCAAACGCGAGGTAGATATCGCGCACACTCGCTTCCTTGCGGTGCCAGACTTCCTTGAGCACGTTCTGCTCAAGTTTACCCAACGACTCCGAAGCTACCTCACGAGGCTGCTTGAAGCCTCGCAAAAGAAATCTCGATGTCTTCATAGCTGTGCATTGTTGGGTATTCGCAGGGGCGCTGTCAATTCGAATTCCTTATCCGCGTCTATCCGCGTCTATCCGCGTTTATCTGTGGCTGACTTCCTCCGTTTCGCGTCTGCAAAGATTCAGAGTATCATTCAAGGTTTACGAACGGCCTCAAACTGCTATCTATGGGGCGGGCGCAATATTTAGAACATGCCTGAAGAAGCCATCGAAGTCAGGGGAGCCCGGGTCAATAACCTGAAGAATATCTCGTTCAGGATCCCCATTAACCAGTTGACCGTGGTTACCGGGGTTAGCGGGTCCGGTAAATCATCGCTTGCCTTCGACACCATCTACGCTGAAGGACAACGTCGCTACGTGGAATCGCTGTCCGCCTACGCGCGCCAGTTTCTCGAGCGGATGGACAAGCCGGACTTGGACGAAGTGCGGGGCATTGCGCCGGCAATCGCCATTCGGCAAAAAAACTCAACCCGAAATCCGCGCTCAACCGTCGGCACGCAAACTGAAATCTTTGACTATCTGCGCCTGCTTTACGCGCGCGTCGGCATAACTTACTGCCGCGTGTGCGGGCGTGAGGTCTACAAGGACTCGCCGGAATCGGTCGCCGATGAAATCCTGAGGACACTGCCTGAAGGAATGCGTTTCTATGTCTTGTTTCCCGCGCAGGCGTGGCTGGCTGAAACAAAAGAGACACCGGGACACGCGGACATGGGGACACGGGGACGAAAATCAAATTCTCCGCGTCTTCCCGTCTCCGCGTCTCCGCGTCAGGCGAGTACTCCGCGTCAAATCATAACCGCTCACGTGATGAGCCTGATGCAACGCGGCTTCACGCGTTTGTACTCCGCCGGGCAAACCATCGATCTTCATTCGCCTGACGATTACCTGCTCGACACCTTCGACGATGTGTTCGTCATGGTCGATCGCCTCGTGGCCGGTCCGGATATCCGGCAGCGCCTGGTGGATTCTTTGGAGATCTGTTTTCAGGAAGGTCACGGGACGGCAAACATCGAAACGGCCGAGCCCGAGCCGACGCGTCTCAAGTTTTCCGATCGGTTCGAATGCAAATACGACGGCACGCTCTACGCCCAACCCGAGCCGCGTCTCTTCAGTTTTAATAATCCCTACGGCGCTTGCCCAACCTGTCAGGGTTTCGGCAACACCATCGGCCTCGATCTCGATCTGGTAATTCCCAATCCCGGACTGAGTCTGAAGGAAGGCGCGATTGAGCCCTGGACCAGGCCGCAGCACGAGTGGGCGTTTGACGAACTGAAACAGTTTTGCAAGTCGGAAAAAATTTCGATGACGGTGCCCTTCGCGCAGCTCTCGCGCGCCGAACAACGCGCGGTGGTTGAAGGCAAGCGAGACTGGGCCGGTGTGCGCGGCTTCTTCGATTGGCTCGAAACGAAAAAGTATAAGCTGCACGTGCGCGTTTTTCTTTCCAAGTATCGCGGGTACACACGCTGCCCGGATTGCGGCGGTGGACGACTCAGGCAAGAGGCTCGTGACGTAAAAGTCGGCGGCGCGAAGCTGCCTGACGTTTGCGCGCTATCGATCAAGGATGCCGCCGTCTTCTTCGATTCGCTCGAACTATCAACCGAACAGGGCGCAATTGCTGAACGAATCTTGTTTGAAATCCGGCGCCGCTTGCGGTTCCTGGTTGAAGTTGGTTTGGACTACCTGACGCTCGATCGGCTCGCTTCGACTCTCTCAGGCGGCGAGGCGCAACGGATTCAACTCGCGACAAACCTCGGCTCATCATTAGTCGGCGCGCTGTATGTTCTCGATGAGCCGTCCATCGGTTTGCACCCGCGCGATAACGACCGCCTGATCGCGCTACTGCACAACCTGCGCGACATCGGCAACACGGTTCTCGTGGTGGAACACGACGAAGACATGATGCGCTCCGCCGATCACATTCTCGATATCGGACCCTCGGCCGGCGAACTCGGCGGCCGCGTGATCTACGAAGGCGACTTCCCCGGCTTGATGCTTGATGTTGGTTCGTTGACTGCGCGTTATCTCCGCGGCGAAGCAGAAATCAAAGAACCCAAGCAACGACGCACGGCTGCGAAGAGACGGCTCACGCTGCGCGGCGCTTCCGAACATAATCTGAAATCGATCGATGTCGAGTTTCCCCTGGACATGCTGGTCTGCGTTACGGGAGTTAGCGGTTCAGGCAAGTCGACGCTGATTCATGATTGCATCTACGCGGGGCTGAAGAAGCAAAGAGGAGATTGGCAAGGTCCTGTCGGCGCCTTTTCGAAACTGGAAGGCGCCGAGCTTATCGACGATGTGATTTTGGTTGACCAGTCGCCGATTGGCCGCACGCCGCGTTCGAATCCGGTGACCTACATCAAAGTTTACGACGGCATCCGCGAAGTGTTTTCCGGAACTCGTGAAGCGCAGGCGCGCGGTTTCGATCCGTCACACTTCTCTTTCAACTTGCCGGGCGGACGCTGTGATGTTTGCCAGGGCGACGGCACGGTAACGGTGGAAATGCAGTTTCTTGCCGACGTCGAACTTGTTTGCGAAGAGTGTAAAGGCACCCGCTTCAAACAAACGATTCTCGACAT
>JANLYZ010000178.1:0-2813 GCA_031365905.1 Chloracidobacterium sp.
CATTCGGCGCTGAGAGATGGCAAGTTGATCGATCTGTTTTATGACGACGACGCCTATGTGTTTGCGCGGCAGGATAAAAACGAGACGGTGATTGTCGCCTTCAATCGCCTGGGTCAGGAGAAGAACGTCACGATACCGGCGAGTGCAACTGGTTTAAGGGACGGGATTGATCTTGCTGCGTTGATTGGACCGGCGGCCGGCGCGCATGTTGTGAATGGACAAGCGACATTAACGATTCCCGGAAAAACCGCATCGGCTTTCAACGTGCGCTGAGCGCGAATGTGCTCTTCTGGGACCGCGGGCGTCCCGCCCGCAAATGAGCGCGAAGCGCGAAAAGGGTTTAATCATCGTCTCCGAATTACAGGCGGAAGACTTTCGCGCCTGCGGCGCGTTTGCGGGCGGGACGCCCGCGGTCCCAGCAGATAACATGAACTTTTCCAGATCCAGCGGCATCCTGCTTCACCCGACTTCATTGTCGGGCCCTTTCGGCATCGGCGATCTGGGACCAGCAGCGTATGCCTTCGCAGATTTTCTTGAAGCTGCCGGGCAGAGAGTGTGGCAAGTGTTGCCGCTCGGCCCGACTGGTTATGGTGATTCGCCTTATGCGTGCTATTCAGCATTTGCCGGCAACACGCTCCTGATCAGTCCCGAGCAACTCGTCGCAGACGGTTTGCTGGCCAAAGCAGAGCTCGCAAGTGTTCCGGAGTTCGCGGCAGAGCGCGTCGACTTTTTAGCCGTCAACAAATACAAGGACACAATCCTGGGCAGGGCCTTCGCGTCGTTCGGCAGCAGGGATTCAGAACTACGCAATGCCTTCGCAGAATTTTGCAGCCGGCACGATTCCTGGCTCGACGACTACGCCCTATTTCGCGCGTTGAAAGATCAGCATGGTGGCGTTGCCTGGAATGAATGGGAGCCGGCGCTGGTTAGCAGAGAACCGGCGGCGCTCGAAACTGCAAAGCAGAAACTCAGTGAAGAGATTGAGGCGCAAAAGTTTTATCAGTTCCTCTTCTTCAGGCAATGGTTTGCGCTCAAGACGGACTGCAATGAGCGCGGCATCAAGTTGGTTGGCGACATTCCGATTTTTGTGGCGCACGATTCGGCGGACGTTTGGACCAATCCGGATCAGTTTAAGTTATACGCAGACGGAACTCCGATTGTCGTGGCGGGCGTGCCGCCTGATTACTTCAGCGCCACCGGCCAGCTTTGGGGCAACCCACTGTACAACTGGGACCAAATGCAAGCCGACGGTTTCAAGTGGTGGATTGCTCGGGTCAGAGCGACGCTGGAAACATTTGATATCGCGCGCATCGATCACTTCCGCGGCTTCGCAGCCTGCTGGGAAATTCCCGGCGGCGACAAGACTGCCGAGCGCGGACGCTGGGTTGACGCGCCGGGCAGAGAATTGTTCACTGCTGTGCGAGAGGCGCTGGGCCAGGTGCCGATAATTGCCGAGGACCTGGGCGTGATTACGCCCGACGTGGAATCCTTGCGCGATAATTTTGAGTTTCCCGGCATGCGCATCCTGCAGTTTGGTTTCAGCAGCGACACAAACAACATCGATCTGCCGCACAACTATCACAAGAACGTGGTGGTTTACACCGGAACACACGATAACGATACGGCGGTCGGCTGGTTTAGTAGCGTGGCTGGTGAAGGCTCCACGCGCGACGCGCAACAAATCGAACGCGAACGAGAGCTTTGTTTGAAGTATCTAAATACTGAAGGCAAAGAAATTCATTGGGACTTCATACGCACCGTGCTGGCTTCCGTTGCAAACACGGCGATCGTGCCTTTGCAGGACGTGCTCGGGCTGGGCACTGAGGCACGCATGAATCTGCCGAATAGCACGGAAGAGAATTGGGCCTGGCGTTATAGGTCGGACGCGGTGACGGGTGAGATCGCCGCGCGCTTGCGAGAGTTAACGGAGTTGTATGGGAGAGCATAAACAGAGTCAGTCCGCGAAGCGGACGAATGAAAATACCCCAGCGATTTATCGCTGGGATCGTCTTCGTATTTCACATCTGAGTCCGCGCAGCGGACGACTGAATCGTTCGTGGATGTCTGGTTTGAATTCTCTGAGTCGTGTCTTGCAGAACTCAGTCGTCCGCTTCACGGACTCAGAGTTCTTTTCCGATTCTGATCCCAGCACTGAAGTGCTGGGCTATTCTCATACGTCCGCTACGCGGACTTCATTCACTGGATTCTGCCGTTTGTTTTTTCTTCTCATCGTTTCGCTCGGGAGTGTCTTACCTGCCTTCTCGCAAAACGCGCCTGAGGTTCTCAAGGTCGAGCCACCAAGCTGGTGGGTTGGCAGTTCACTTAATCCTGTCCGACTGCTGATCCGCGGCAGCAATTTGATACCGCTCGTACATACTGTTGGACCGGGATGGCGAGTCGTCGGCGCGCCCTGGATGAACGAGCAGCGAACAGCGCTCTTTGTGGATGTGGCTATTGCAGCTCAGGCGAAACCTGGTTCTCGTAAGCTTGTAGTCGGAACGCAGGGGGGGATGAATGGATCGTTTGCTTATGTTCCGTTTGAAATACTCGCGCCTCTGAACCGCACTGATCGCTTCCAGGGTTTCTCGCCGTCGGACGTGATGTACCTAATAATGCTCGATCGTTTCAGCGATGGCGATCCCGCTAACAACGACCCGCCGCAATCGCGCGGCATCTACGATCGGCAGAACAAGTTTTACTACCACGGCGGCGATCTTCAGGGTGTGATCGATCGCCTGCCTTATCTCAAGGATCTGGGTGTCACCGCCGTCTGGCTCACCCCGTGGTACGACAACTACGATCATCCCAACGAA
>JANLYZ010000189.1:0-2209 GCA_031365905.1 Chloracidobacterium sp.
AGAGCGTTGTGGTTTATCCTTCATCCTTCATCCCTTACTGAGCGCCATGCCAAGATCAACCAAGACAGTCAACTTAAACCAATTGCGCGTCGGCATATTCGTGCTGGTTTCAATAGTGATTCTGATTTTTCTCATATTGAATGCCTCCGGCGACATCAACCCGTTTAAGAAGCGGCTTCATTTGAAAGCGCTTTTTGCTGACGCCAATGGCCTGCGCGAAGGATCAGAGGTACGGCTCTCCGGGGTTCGCGTCGGCAAAATCGTGAAGATAACTTTGCTGCCGCCATCGACGACGCCAAACGCCCAACGGGTTCAAGCGCTGATGGAAATCGACGCAACGATTGACGACCGACCGGCCACCGAACGTATTCGTCAGGACTCCACCGCCCAACAAGGATCGCCGAGCCTGTTAGGTAATGAGATGCTAATCAACATTAGCCCGGGCACGGCGTTGGCGCCGCAAGTAAAAGATTACGATATCCTGCGTTCATCCAGCTCGAATACGGTGAATGACTTTGCCACCTCAGGCACCGACGTGGCCCAACGTCTCAGCAAGCTTTCCGATCAGATCAGTCTCATTGTGAAAGACGTGCAGGAAGGTAAGGGCACCGTCGGCCGTCTCTTCAGCGATGAAGCGCTCTACAACAATCTTAATGCGACGGTGAGCGAGACTGAAGATGTGATGCGCCTGATCAAGTCAGGCAACGGCTCGGCAGGACGGTTCGTCAACGATCCCGCGCTATATAACAACGCTAATGACATCGCGGTTCAGTTGCGGCTGATTGCTCAAGATTTGCGCGCTGGAAAAGGCACTGCCGGAAAACTTCTCACTAACGATGAACTTTACAATCGCATCAATCGCACCGCCGATCGCCTCGATCATTCCGTGGAGCAGGTCAACTCCATGATTGCTGACATCAACGCCGGCCACGGCACGCTCGGCAAACTCATCAAAGACGAGCAGATGTATAACGACGCCCGTGCGGCCATCGCCCGCTTGAATACCACCACCGGACGAATTGACAACATGGTGGCAGCGGCTCAACGAGGCGAGGGCACCGTTGGCAAACTTCTAACCGACGACGCGCTCTACTCCAACGTCAACCAACTATCTTCGGAAGGCGTGAAGCTAATCTACGACTTCCGCCAAAACCCGAAGAAATACTTAACCATCAAGTTCCAATTGTTCTAAGGTCGATTCCTCGCCGCCAATTAGAACGGACTTTCGTCCGCCGACGGTCCGTAGATCGATGGCACTGGTATGTCGTTCAAGCGCAGGTAGACGCCGAGTTGGGCGCGATGATGAATTAGGTGGTTCATCACGAAGGTGCGCAGCACGGCGATCTTCGGCAGAGTAATAAGGACATTGCCGTTAGAAATCAAGCTCCAGGGCTTGAACAGCTCCGCATCGCTGGCCCCGGCGATCGCCGCGCGTGCTTTCGCCACATTCGCATCGAAGGTCGCCAGGAGTTCCGCGTTCGACTTCGCCATCTCCATCTGAGGCAGTGGCTGTCCTCCGGGAGCGAGATCAAGCGAATCCTGATCAATGGTGTGCATGACCCAGGTGGGGATGTTACAGAGATGGGTGGCGAGTCCGCCCATCGCCGCCGACTTCTCGTGTGGCTTCCAATCCGACTTATCAGCCGGCACACGCTCCAGCGTCTTGCGCGTGCCCACCATTTCATTATCAAACTCTGGTAACAATGATTCGCTCACTCCCATTTCATTTCTCCCTTTAGGTTATTTAGTTAGGCACTACCCCAAACGCCCGCACCGGAAACGTGCCCATGCCCTTGACCTTTACCGGCACTGCAAAAAACTTGAAGCCCTCATCCGGTAGCTCGCCGAGCCCGCACAGGTGTTCGACGATTGGAACGCCATGCTTCAACAAGACGGAATGCGCCGGCCGATTACCGTCTTTCGTATCGTCGATATTGTACGAGTCGATGCCGACCAATGCAGCACCGACCTGCGCTAAATGTTCCGCAGCTTCAGCAGTCAGGAAGGGATGACTGCCATCTGCATAAGCTGCGGTACGCCAACGCCTGTCCCAACCTGTGTGAAAGAGCACGGCCCGGCCATGCAGATCCCATCCGCTGAGCGCGTCTACAGCAATGGCGCGCCGCTGCGAATCAACCTCACGCACAACAATGCCGTCAAGGTTTGCTAACGAATAGAGATCGAGACCGGCGAGGTCAGTGCCGTTTGC
>JANLYZ010000219.1:0-5923 GCA_031365905.1 Chloracidobacterium sp.
ACGCAGCCATCGATGTCGGGCGCCTGAGTTTCCATTCTGCCTTGCCACAGCAAGTCGCTCTCGTTTGATCCACCTTCGAAGATTACGCGAACCTCGCGGCCAATCATCGTCTTGTGTTTTCGTTTAGCGATCTTCGCCTGCTCCTTCATCAAGCGCGCGCGGCGTTGCTTCGCGATCTTCGGGTCAACTTTGTACGGCAGATCGTAGGCCGGCGTTCCTTCTTCGTCGGAATAGGTGAACACACCCACGCGATCGAATTCGACGTTCTTGATGAATGTCAGCAACTCTTCAAAGTCGTCATCAGTCTCGCCGGGAAATCCGGTAATGAACGTGGTGCGCACGGCAATATCGGGGACGCGATTGCGCACTCGCTTGATCAGTCGTTCGAGAGAAGCGCGATTGCCGCCGCGCTTCATCAGTTTCAAGACATTCTGAGAAGCGTGCTGGAGTGGCATGTCAAGATACTTAACGGCCTTCGGCTCCTCAGCCAGCACGTCGAGAAAACCATCGCTGATGTGCGTCGGATAGGTGTACATCACGCGCACCCATTCGATGCCGTCAGTGTGCGAAAGCTCGCGCAGCAGATGAGCCAGGGCGTCGTCCTTGCCGAGGTCCTCGCCATAGCGCGAAGAATCCTGCGCGACGAGGATCAACTCCTTCACACCTTCTTCTGCGAGTTGGTGCGCCTCGGCGACAATGGAACCAAAGCGCCGGCTGCGAAAGTGGCCGCGCATTTGCGGAATGAAACAAAAGGCACATGGCCGATCACAGCCCTCAGCGATCTTGATGAAGGAATAGTGGCCCGGTGTCGCCAGCACACGCGGCGTCGATTCGTCGTAAAGGTAGGTTGAGCTTTGATTGCCGAGCGCAACGATGGGGAGCGATCGCGTGTCTGTCTTTGGGTCGCAAACCGCGAGAATGTCATTGATCTGACTCGTACCGATGAATGCATCAACTTCCGGCATCGCTGCTTTCAATTCATCGCGATAACGCTCTACCAAACAGCCGGCAACGACCAGTCGCGTCGCCTTGCCGTCAGACTTCAAGCGCGCCGCTTCGAGGATCGTGTCGATTGATTCCTGCTTGGCGGCATCGATGAAGCCGCAGGTATTGACGACTACGGTGTCAGCGTCGCTCGCATCCGCGGTCAGTTCATAACCATTTGCCTTGAGCTGCCCCATCATCACTTCGCTGTCGACGAGATTCTTAGGGCAACCAAGACTGATAAATCCAACTTTTTTCATAAATGCCCGAGGCCAGGACGAAGGTCGCGAATCCTGGCAGTTCGGTTCCTGGAAAATTGTCTATTGCAATAAAGCTTTGAAATTGGCTTGTTCAAAATGATGATCGCCGGTGAGAGCTTCACTAATTCCTTCGCGCTCCATCACGATAAATGAAATGCAGTCAGTTAGCGACCAACTCTTGTCAGGCCGACTCCGATAGAGATGAATACCGTGCTCGAAAAGTTCTCGTTCCGGCAGGATGACGCGAACACTTGGGTCTGCTTGTAGATCGTCCAACAACGATAAGAAGGCGCCACGGAACCTTGGGGCTGAAAATGTATTTGCTACCTCGGTCATCACCCATGCAGTCGTGATTATTGGTTGCTGAAGCTGGCGCGTGATCTCCATAGCCCGCTCATGCATTTGATCGGTTTGCAGCAACAGCGCGACATAGTATCCACTGTCGGCAAAGATAGACATCATGATCCTTTTGGAGTTCCATAGAGGTAATGATCAAGGTTCTGCGCCAGGTCGGCCGGCAACTCGGGATCGTCGATTGCGCCGCCATGGCTCAGTAGCATCTGTCTCAACTGGCTAATCTCGTTCAATGATTCAGCGGGTTCGGGAGCTACTACTGGTTCCACTTTTACGATGGTGCCATCCGGCAGCGTTCCGCCGTTTTCGAGAATGATCACCCCATCAACGACTTTACCGGTCAGTTCTGTTGGATCTGTTGCCATGTCCGCCTCCACCGCCATTTTAACACACGCATTTCTCTGGCTTAGTGCTTATCGCTCGGTGTCTGCAAGTGCCCTTAACGCCCGATCAATCTCGCGCTGTTCCGCCTCGGAGAGTTGCTGCCCGCCAAATCTAACGCGGTTGTAGGCGCGCGTGATCGCCAAGGCCGGTTGCAGGTTCAGATCGGCAGCAAACTCGAGCGGCGTCAGATCAGGATTCCGTTGCACCCCGCGACTTTCCAACACCGCCGTCAGGCGCTGATAAAACTCAACCGCTGAAGTCTCACTTCCCGTTTGAGGTTTGCGAAAGCTGAATCCCCAACGCCAGCCGAAACGTCGCACTTGTTTCGCCACTACCCAGACCAGCAGCACGAAAACCACCGAGAACACAATTAACATGAGCGAGCCGCGCGTGGCAGTCATGTTCCGCAGGGCGGCAACAAAACGCTCCAGCGAGACCCTATATTGATTAACGCGCGCGCTCACGGAAGTTGCGAGCGAGCGCTGCTCCTGCTTGTCGTAACCAACCACGTATTGAAACCAGATCAACTCCAGCGCTTCAGCATATTTTCCGAGTTGCGCGGCCAGGCCGGTAGCGACCGGTTCGGTCTTTCCAGCCGCGGGCGTCGGATCGAACGTCACCCAACTCTGGCTCTCCGGAAAATAAACCTCCACCCACGAATGCGCGTCGCTTTGTCTTACGGTGTACGCGCTGGCCGCATCGTTGTACTCGCCTGGCAGAAAACCATTGACGACGCGGGCGGCGATTCCGCGAGTCCGCAACATCAGGGCCATGGCCGTCGAAAAGTATTCGCAGTGTCCGGTCCTAACATTGAAGAGGAAATCGGCGAGCGGATCCGGCCCACCGGCTCGCATCTGGAGACTGTAACCAAACTCCGTTTGCAGATGCGTCTCGATAGCTTTCGCTTCATCGTAACGATTGCGCGCATGGACATCCACCACGATCGCGTTTGCGAGCGCCTCGATTCGCGGATCGAGCGAGGTGGGCAGTTGCAGGTAGCGCTCGAACGCGGCCGGATAGGGCCGTGCGTCGCTGCGTAACAAAGACGCATCGGGTTCGTTCACGTCTGAGAACACTTTGTAAATAGATCGCTCAAGATCGAGGCGGCGCGTCTGCATCGAGCCTTCCGCATCAAGGCGCACAAAGGGAAAGTCGCCTTGCACGGCAACCGGTCGCGCGGCCGCAAAAAGCACCGGAGACTCAAGAGGTTCAAGGAAGACTGTTTGGGTCGTCAGGCGATGTAGCGCTTCGGTGGTGCCGAGTTGGAAGAAGCCCTTGTCGTTCCTCTTATCAGTGCTGCGCCGCGCTTCCGCAGATTTTCTCCAGCCGCGGCCGGTGAATTCGTCGAGCGCCACGCCGCGCCACCTGTAACCCCGCGGCTGTGCGTCCTCGAGTCGCACGTGCATCACCAAGGCATTGTCACGCTTAAGATCGCCAATCTGTCCGAGGGTTACGCTGTCGGAGAATCCGATAAAGTTCGTGAGCCCTCCGCCTGAGCGTGCCAACATGGCGGCGCCTGAACGCGGCGCTACGAGAAACAACGGCACGGCGAGAACAAAGGTCAACAAGAGAAGGCCCAGGGCTACAAACGGCAGCCGATGTGCCTCAACGTTTCGCTTGCCGGCGCGCGCGCGCGCATGCCTGAAGATGCGAGAATCGGGTGGAACCAGCAGGTGCGTCTCGCTGGCCGGTAGCGAGCGTTTTGATTTCTGGATCTCGAAAGCGATGATCGTGGAAAGGGCGCAAAGCAAGTAGAGCGTTAAGGTGCCGAGAAAGACCGGACTGAAACTAAGGCCAGCGGCCAGCAGCACTTCGAAGAAAGAGATCAGATAAAGGAAAACCCAATCGCGATCTTTCTTTTCCTGTAGCAGTTTCACCGCCGAGAGAAACACGATGAGGTGCGCGAGGGCGGTGACGCCCACCTCGCCTGCGGTCTCGCCCATGGTTTGCTGCAGCTTCCAGTCAAGCAGAAAGAGCGGAATAGAAAGCAGCACCACAATGAGGACGATGCGTTCTGAGAGTTGCCACTTCGTACCTTCAATCTTCCACGCTAAAACGAGGACCAGCCAGAACAAGATCCCAAGCGCCACTGACAGTCCGCCCGCCAATAGCAGCGCCAACGTGGCGACCGCGATCGTAGCGTACGAGAATATCCGAAAGTAGGTCTTGAAGTTCATCGAACGTACTGAGACTATTTTCGTTTGAGCCGGATCTCGAAAACTTTCGGCCACAGCTTGCCGGTAACGAAGAGTCGGCCACGCGGCTCGTCATAGGCAATGCCATTCAAGACAGCCTCTTCATCCTGCGCTTCACCAGGCGCGAGAAGTCCCGCCAAATTAATCCAGCCGATTACCGCGCCGGTTTGCGGGTTGATACGCGCGATCCGGTCGGCGTGCCAGATGTTCGCATATATCTCGCCCTTTACGTATTCAAGCTCATTGATCTCTACCACAGGGGCCCTGGCATCAAGCACTGCGATCGTTCGCGTCACCTGAAAGTTTTCGGGATTGAGAAAGCGAATCCGATTCGTGCCGTCACTCAGGATTAGCGACTGGCCGTCATTCGTGAGTCCCCAGCCTTCGCCGGTGTAGTTAAACTGCCCTGTCTTTTCGAAGGTCAAGGCGTCATATATGAAACCAACCTGATGCTGCCAGGTAAGCTGATAGATCTTTCCTTTTAGCAGCGTGATACCTTCAGCAAAATAAGGCGCCAGCACATCGACCTTCTGTAAGACCTTGCCGTCATCTATTCCAACTCGGCGCAGACTTGAATGGCCAACCTCGCCGGTACTTTCGAGCAGGTTGCCCTCATGGAAAACCAGCCCCTGGGTAAACGCGTTTGGGTCGTGCGGGAAAACATGTACGACCTCGTAACCGTAGATCGGAACCTTTTCGCCGGGAGCAGCTGTTGGATTGGTCTGGCAGTTGAGAGCGGCGAGGGAGAACAGGAGGATTAGGCAAGCACCCAAGCCCTGCGAAGAAGTTGTCAGCAGGAAGAGAAAGTTTCGAGGGACCGATCTTGAAATCATGGCGAATAACCGGATTAGGAAGAAGCTTAACACCTGGCCAGCGTGCTGTGTAACCCGGAGAGCGAGCGTTGAGACTAGAAATAGAAAGCCCGCTCGATAATTAACCGAGCGGGCTTTCATTTAATAATTCCGGCGACTTCCTACTCTCCCACACAGTTACCCGTGCAGTACCATCGGCTCCAGCAGGCTTAACTTCCGTGTTCGGGATGGGAACGGGTGGAACCCTGCCGACAGAATCACCGGAAAACCGGTTTGAGATTTCAAATCTCAAATCTGAGATCTCAGATTCAGGACTGAATCCAAAAGATCTTGGAGAATCGAATAGTGAATGTTTGCTTCCTTGGCCAAGTCCGCGCAAGCGCGAATTTGTTGCTTGAGTAAATTTTATGGTCAAGCCAAGGGACTGATTAGTAGTGGTCAACTGAGCACATTACTGCACTTACATATCCACCCTATCAACCTCGTGGTCTACGAGGAGTCTCACTGGCAGAAATAATCTTGGGTCTGGCTTCACGCTTAGATGCATTCAGCGTTTATCCATGCTCCACATAGCTACCGAGCGCTACGGCTGGCGCCATAACTCGTACACTAGAGGTGGATCCATCCCGGTCCTCTCGTACTAAGGACAGATTCCCTCAATTCTGCTCCGCCCACACCAGATAGGGACCGAACTGTCTCGCGACGTTCTAAACCCAGCTCACGTACCTCTTTAATTGGCGAACAGCCAAACCCTTGGGACCTTCTTCAGCCCCAGGATGAGATGAGCCGACATCGAGGTGCCAAACCCTGCCGTCGATGTGAACTCTTGGGCAGGATCAGCCTGTTATCCCCGGCGTACCTTTTATCCGTTGAGCGACGGCCCTTCCATACAGAACCGCCGGATCACTAACTCCTACTTTCGTACCTGTTCGAC
>JANLYZ010000246.1:0-3165 GCA_031365905.1 Chloracidobacterium sp.
GGAAGCCCAGCACGGCGGCGTCGATTTTTTGATCAACAACGCCGGCCGGTCGATCCGCCGCGCCATCGAGGCCAGCTACGACCGCTTCCATGACTTTGAGCGCACGATGCAGCTCAACTACTTTGGCAGCCTGCGCGTCACGATGGGCTTGCTGCCCGGCATGGTGGCCAAGAAAAAAGGCCATGTCGTCAACCTGAGCTCGATCAGCGTGCTGGTCAACGCGCCGCGCTTCTCGGCCTACGTGGCCAGCAAGGCCGCGCTCGACGCCTGGACACGCTGCGCCGCCAGTGAGTTCTCCGACCAGGGCATCACCTTCACCACCGTCAACATGCCGCTGGTGCGCACCCCGATGACCGCACCCACCAAGATCTACGACAACATGCCGCTGCTGAGCACCGACGAAGCCAGCGACCTGATCGTGCGCGCCTGCGTCGACAAACCGGTCCGCGTGGCCACGCGGCTGGGCATATCGGTCGAACTGCTGCACGCCGCCGTCCCGCGCATCACGCAGATTTTGATGAACACGACGTTCCGCATGTTCCCCGACAGCGCAGCGGCGAAGGGTGAGAAAGGCGGCAAGGCGACCTTGTCACCCGAGGCGATTGCGATGGCGCAGATGATGCGGGGGATTCATTTTTGAGGGGGCGCGAAACCACGGCTGCGCTGGAGTCGTTTCGCTCGGGCATCATGGTCACTTTCTGGGACTGAACATTGCCCGGACCAGCGCGCCGGCCAACCGAACGCCAAGCGAAAGGGGATCGTGATGAATGCGACCGTTGAACAGAGTTTGATCTCCAAGATCAAGGCGCTCTCGCCGCAGCACGTGGCCGAGGTCGAAGACTTCGTGGAGTTTCTGGCGGCGAAGTCGAAGCGGCGCGCCGCACTTGATCGGCTGCTGGCCATCGTGCCGGCACTCGAAGCGGCCGGCGTAGAACCGCTGACGGAGGACGAGATTGCGGCTGAAGTAGAGAGCGCGCGTGCCGAGCGGCGTGCGCGTGCTCTGGAGCAGGCAAAAGGTTCAGGTGCGGATCGTTCTTGACACCAACGTGGCGGTGTCGGCGCTTCTGTGGCGCGGCAAGCCATATCAGCTTTTTGAGGCGATCCGCCAACGCAGCGATGTGCGGCTGTTCAGCAGCCCGGTGCTGATCGCCGAGCTGGCCGATGTGCTGAGCAGGCGTTCACCAACCAAGCAACTCGCGGCCATCGGCAGATCGGCGCGCGAGGTACTGGCCGACTACATCGCAGCCGTGGAAGTGGTCGAGCCCATCGAGGTGCCGCGAGTGGTGCCCAACGATGCCGATGACGATCACGTCATCGCTGCGGCCGTCGCTGCGCGGGCTGAGATCATCGTCTCGGGCGACTCTGATTTATTGTCGATGGGTGTCTACCAGGGGATCGACATCGTCTCGGCTGCAATGGCGGTGGAGACGATTGGCGGCCAGCATGCGCTGGACAAGACTTGATACCAGCTCCAACGCAGTCTGAGTTATAGCGACGCACTTAGAAGGTATGGCAAAAAACTGTCGCCAGATAGTAATTTAGGCATCAGAAGGAGACTCGATGCGCCGTTCCGTCGCCCACTTTCACTTGTACCGATATCAAATTCTTCCAATTGACCGCTACTTCCAGGGCGACCTTTACGGCGCAACCACGATCGATGAGTTACTAACTCGCAAGAATGCGATCTTTGCTGATGCGCTGCGCGCGCCGGGTGCATTCAGCGGCGGTCGCTCGCAGACCGCGACCCAGAATCTTGCCGAGGCCGATGACTTCTTGCTCTACCGAATTGCAGTCAACCGGGCGCTCCAACATGAGACACGCGACTTTCAGACCGAAGTAATAGACAACTGGCCCAAGATTCTCTTGGTGATCTGGAATGCCCCCGATCAGCAACTCATCGCCGTACAGCACAGAGTCACGGCGTTTCAAGAGACAGACGCCGTGCTGAAGCTCGTTTTCGATTCGATTGAACCATTACTTGCAAAGAATCAACTCACTGCAATTTGGGAGCCGCTGTTCGAGAAGAAAGTGTTCTGGGATCTGATTGAAAAATACAAGGGCAAAGTTCAAGAACTCGACTTCGAGTTGGTCACCCCGAACATGGCCAACATCTCCGGTGTCCTCCCGGAAAACTTGCGGCAGTTTGCGAAGCGCACAAACGCTGTCAAGAGCCACATTTCAATCGCTTCCGATCCGTCGTCAGCCCTGAAGATCGATCCCAATGACGCGGTAGTCAGCGCCCTCGTCGAATACAGCAGTCAGGGTGGTGGAGACATCGCAATCCGCCTTGCGGGGATCAAGAAGAAGGTACACACATCGAGGACAGTACGCGAGGTGACAATTGACGAAGCAGTGTTGACCGGAACCCCTGAAAACGTTGCTTCCATCCTTCGGGAATTACTCACGTGATAGCTCAGATTTTGCGAACGGCGCTCGTGTCTCTAGGAGTAGGTTTCCTATGCCAGCTCGCACAAGATTGGTTGGGAAGCCAGTACTTCAACGATTTCCTGCGAGCTAACCTGATCAATATTCTCATCGCTTTGCTGGCGGTAAACTCAGCTACGATGGGAATCGTACTCACGAAGATTCGAGAGCTGATTGAAAAGCACGGCCACGGTGATACGTTCCAAGATACGAGAAGCCAGTTCTTACTTTCGGTTAAAGAACAGGTTGCGCTGATCGCTGCATCAATCATCTTGCTGACGGTGTCTCAATCAAAGTACCTGAAAGACATCCCGAACATCAGCTTTTTCTTTGGCTCCGCTGTCGCGGCAATCTTCGTGTACTCAATGACTATCCTTTATGACACCGCGAAAGGTGTGCTCATCATCATTGACTTCGATCCGAAGACTGAAGGGTAACTTTCGGGTCCCGGACGATCATCTGCTGAGGGCACGAGGGCACGAGCGGCACGAGAGCGGCACGAGAGCGGCACGAGGGTCAGGTCTCGTTTTTTGCCTCACCAGACCTCACAGACATTTCGGTTCGACGGCAAGGACGCCTCGATGTGAATCTTGAGGACTACCACTGAGGCATGAGCATGAAGTCGCTGAGAAACCCGATCCGCCGGCCCACACATCCGGGCGCTGTCTTGCGTGAAGATGTGCTGCCCGGCATCGAAATGACACAAGGCAAGCTTGCCGAACTGCTGGGCGTGAGCCGCTT
>JANLYZ010000300.1:0-1850 GCA_031365905.1 Chloracidobacterium sp.
CCTTGCTCACCCGGACCCACGCTCTTCGAGGCCAGACTCGTGAGTGAGGGTGACGACAGAGAATTTCCGACTGAGAACAGGCCGCCACCAACCAGCAGAGCAATCAGCCCACCCGCCTCGGGCCCTACGAAGGGAACAGCAAACAGACTGCCGGCAAACAGAAAAGCTCCGACCACCACCAGCGGCATTTCGCCAAAGCGTTTTACGAGCCGTCCAATCAAGCCACCCTGCACAATGACTGCGAGGACGCCAACGTAAGCAAAGAGGTAACCAGTGTGCTGCGCGTCGTAGCCGAAGCGAAACATCGTGAAGAGCGAAAAAGAGGTCGTCATTATTGAGAAGGCGACGATGAACATGAAATAGATGATGAGCACATAGCCAAGCCGCGGGTTCCGAAGCGATTGAATCAACTGACCCAAGCCTCGCCCGCCAGCGGCAGAGTTGCGCGCTGGATGATCGGGCGTAACTGTCTCCGGCAAAGTGAAGTAAAGCAGCAACGCGTTTGCGAAACAGAGGCCGGCGGCAAACAGAAAAGGTACCGCGATGCCCCAGTGGCTCAGGATGCCGCCGATGGCCGGACCGAAGACAAAACCCAAGCCAAAGGCCGCGCCAATCAGGCCCATGCCTTTCGCACGATCTTCCTTGGTAGTGATGTCGGCGATGTAAGCCTGAGCGGTTGAGATGTTGCCGCCGGTGATGCCGTCGAGAATGCGCCCCACGAAAAGCATCCAGAGCGTGGTGGCGAAACCGAGTATTAGGAACCCGATGCCGGTGCCGATAATTGATACGAGCAGCACCGGTCGTCGTCCGTGCTTGTCTGAAAGTCGGCCCAGTATCGGCGCGAAGATCAACTGCATGACGGAATATGACGCGAAGAGGAGCCCGACGGTGCGCGGAGTAGCGCCAAACCGCGAGCCTTCGGCATAGAACGGCAACACCGGAATGACGATGCCGAAGCCGACTAGGTCAATGAATACGGTCGTGAAGATTACGACCAGTGGCGAGCGTTTCATGCGCTATCTTCTGCGGCCGCTGGAAAGATTGCGATCAACTGACGCCATGCCGCCGCCGGCGACGAGCAGCGCCAGAGACATCGCCAAGAGCGCCAACGGATATTCATAGCCGCCCTTCGCAATGAAGCCGGCGGGCCAGTGAACCGCGATGATTGCCGTCACCATTGTGCAGGCCAGCAGAAACGCGCCAACGCGAGTGAGCAGTCCGAGAAAAACCAGAATGGCGCCGAGCAGTTCTGAAACGGCGGCCGCGCCCCACCAAAGCCAGGCTGGGCGCATAAAGCTAAACGGCGCTGGACCTTGATTGATGAAATTGTTCAGCCCCGGTCCGCCGAAACTGCCAAACACTTTCCCGGCGCCGTGCGCGAAGAAGATTGCCGCCAGGGCCAACCTGATTGGAATCGTAGCCCAGGATGATGACGTAGCAATTATTTTTCTAAACATCGCAAATCCTTTCAAGTGGAAAGAGATCGAGTGTGGCGTCCCAGATATTAGCAGGGGAATAGGGTAAAAGGGGAAATGGGTAAAGGAAGGACCACGGGAAAGTGAGGTTCGCAGCGTCATCCCTTTCCTCGATTCCCACTCTTACGATTTCCCCCCAATTATGAAGTTAAGTGCGCCAGCAGTCTTGCGGTGATGGTCGGTTTTGGTTGCGCGCCCACGAGCCGGTCGACAAGTTTGCCATTCTTGAAGATAAGCATCGTGGGAATACTCTGAATTTGGAATTGCGCCGCGGTCGTCGGGTTTTCATCAACGTTTAGTTTCGCGATGCGATAACGGCCGTTTGACTCCGCTGCGAGTTGTTCCATGATCGGCCCAACCAGGCGACAAGGTCCG
>JANLYZ010000336.1:0-5049 GCA_031365905.1 Chloracidobacterium sp.
CCGCGTCGTTTTTTGCAATTTCGAGCCCCAGCCCGGTAAATCTTATAAAGCCCTGAAGCGGGTCTTGCAACCAGCCACGCGTGCCGTCAAACGTTCTTTGCATCACGCCAATGCCGGGCGCGTCGATGATCACGCTGGAGCGGTTGGGCGACTGCTCAAAAATTTCGACGGTTCCAGTCATGCCCAGTGAAGTCATTTCGACGGTTCCCTTCGAAACGCGGCTGCTAATTTTTTCCAGCGCCGCCTGGCCACCAATTGCCGCAACATACTTTTCCAGAATTGAATCGACTGATGGCAAACCAGGAATGGTTGGTGATTCCGCAATTCTCACGGTGACGCGCCCGGCAGCAGTTCCAGCACGAGGCGCGGTCCCAACCTCGCGTACTGGCGGTGGTGGATCTAGCGCAACTCGAGCAGCGGGAACGACACTCGGCTCGGTGGCGGTGACAGGCGGTTGCGACACCGAAGAGATGTCGGCGATCAGCTCGCCTGGTCTTCCCGTCCAGCTAATCTCCGTGCGCAGCCGTCGAATTGCCGCGCTGAGTTGTGGGTCAACGCCACGAAGCAGACTCCTGCGACTAAGTGCCACTGTTATGTCCGGAATCACGCCCAGCCCTTCCAGCCGTTGACCAGTCTGCGTTTCATAGTTAGCAAAGCCATACTGAAACATGGCACCGGTGGGAAGTTTCTTGATGGCCGAAGGCAGCGTGTTGCCGGCGCTTTTTTCGCCCACCAAAGTTGCGCGGCCAGCTTCGCGCAGGCCACTCGCGAACATTTCTCCCGCGGATTGAGTTGAACCGTCGATCAGAATCACCAGTGGACCAGAATAGGGAGCGAGCTGCGGAAACACGAACAGCGGAATGCGAGCCGAGCGCATCTGCATCGTTCCCATCGAGGTTTGTTCTGATTCCAACAAGCCGGTCAAGCCTCCGATCATTCCCAACAGTCCACCTTGATTGCCCCGCAGGTCGAGGATAATGCCGGGGGCGTCCTTCATCGTGCGCAGCGCGCCGCAAAGTTTTTCCATCAATGAAGGCACGAAGGCATTGAAGCGAATGTAGCCCATGCCGCCCGGCAATCGCTTTGCTTCAAACTCGGTGTAGAGCGACGGCAGATTTCCAACCGCCGGCGACATCTCGCCCTTAAGGCGCTCCCGCTTGATGCTGAGCGTACGCCAGCGGTTGCGGGCGTCGAGCACGCCGAGTCGTACAGGAAACATTTGGTCACCGTTGATGAATCCGGCAACCAGAAACACGGGCAACTCCGGACGAATTATTGCGCCCCACAGGGGATGCTTCTCGATCTCAGTGATAATGGAATCCATCGACCGCCCGTCGACCTGCTTGATAACAAAACCAGGACGGAGTCCGGCGCGCGCCGCCGAGGAGCCCGGTTCAACTCTAGTCAGCACTGCAGAGCCGGCGAGCACGCGTACGTCGATTCCGATTCCGGTTAACAGTCGATCCGTCAGTTTGTAACTCAGCGTGTCGAGGGGTTCCTCCTCTGCTTCAGCGTCGTCCTCGTCGGCCAGCTTTTCGATCGCCCTGGTTGCGCGTTCTTTCTTGACGCGAATTTTGGGAATTGCATCGCGCGGAATCACGATGAAGTGTGACTGGTGAAGCTCGTTCAGCATTTGCTGCAAGAGCTGGTGAAACTCGCGATCGCTTTGAACCTGAGCCACCTGAGGCTCGTAGCGTTTGCGCATGGCGGCCCAATCAACGCCGCCAAACTTCGCGTCATAAAAAAGGTCGTTCACGGTTTGCCACACGATCTGAAACGCTTCCTGCCGCTTGCTTAGATCCGACTGCACCGCCGGCGTCGCGGCCGGAGAAGCGGAGGCGATCGGTGGCGCGCTCGGTTGCTGTGCAAACGTTGCGGGAACCAAAGCTGCTAGCAAGAGGATGAGAGGCAGCGCGAACGATCGTAATCCGTTTGCTACGAAGGCAGCGACTGCGCGCAGCAAAGACTCGCCGCGGATCGGCGCGGACATATGCGGATCAGAGTCTGGCAAGATTCTGATTTGTGTAATCCGCACTAATCCGCGGCTGAAAACCGTTGCTGGTATGAGGCGTTTCATTGTGTGGGAGTTGTGACTACTCCTTCGCGAGCTCCAAACATAAGCACGATCACGATCAACGCGGCAAACATAGCAACACTCAGGGCTGCGACGGAATATCCGTGCAAAGCTGCGAAGGCCACGCGATTTGGATCGGCAAGCGGCACCTGGTCAATGTGGCCCTGCATGGCGGCGCGCAAGCCGCGCATCCTCGCCGCGATTACCCATTCGCCTGCCGCGGTTGAGATTCCGAGGATGATCAGCAAAGCGGTTTGAAGAATGAACGAGGCGCGGCCGTAACACCTCCTTACCATTGGTACCGTGACAAGTAAGAGCAAACTTAATACAAGTCCAGTCTTATTCACGACGGTCAGCCCGCGGCTAACAATTGTGCCGGCAATCTCGTTCGCGTTTGCCAGACTAAAAGATCGCAAAACTCCAAACGCGCTGGGAGCGACGACCGCGCTGAAATAAATCGCTACACCTAACCACGCAGCGAGCAACGACATTCTAAGATAATTGATGATTCGCAAAATACTCCTAATCGAACGCGTTTATTTCCGGCCGCAAAGCGATGCGCGGAACGCGAAAGTCCGGCTGCGTTAACTCGCGCGGATCGGGCACCGTCAACAGCCATGAGAGCGCAGTGTCGAGTTGGGCCTGATACTCCTCAAGGTCGAGGGACATGAAAACGTTGGTTCCCAGGCGCGCAAATTTTTCCTTCGCACGCGTGTACATTTGCCGCGCCGCGCCCGGCCGGCCAATTTCCAAATGATGAAACGCTACCGCCGATTGAATCATCGCCTGGAGAAAGAGTTTTTCCTGCTGCCCGACCTCGCCCATCCAACGTTCTTCCCAAACATCGTGAGCCGCGTGAAACTCGCCGGCATTGTAAAGGTCGATTCCGGCAATGTATTCAACCGGATAAGCAGCGATGTGGGCATCGGTATATGGAGTTTCAGGGACGTTCATCGGCGCCCGCCCAAGCGTGACGCGATCACCTTTGCCGCCGTAGCGCCCGCCCCCGCCGCACCGCTGATTGTCGGCGCCAGTGGATTCGACACGTCGCCAATCGCAAATACGTTCGTCACATTAGACTCATGTTCACTGGTTACCACGACGTAACCGGCGTCGTCTAATTCTAGCTGCCCGCGAAAGTGATCCGTGTTTGGTTCAACGCCAATGCGAATTGCAACGCCCTGTACCGCCATCTGAAAAGGTTTCAGCGCGTCCTTGCGAAGTATCTCCACCGCTTCTACTTCGTCGTTGCCGAGAATCCTCTGGACAACAGACTCGGGGAAGACAGTGATGCAGTGCTGACCCTGCAACTGCTGCGCAAACGTTGGTCGCGCCCGCAGCGCTTTGCTGCGATTGACAAGCGTGACGGTCGGACAAACTTCGGCTAACAGTAGCGCGTTTTCAACAGCGGCATCGCCGCCGCCGACCACACAAACATCCCGGCCCGCGAAGTCTTTCCGATCGCGGCTGGGCGATTCAATGATGCCATGCCCCACGAATTCGTGCTCGCCCGGAATCCCAAGGCGCTTTCGCCTTACGCCCGTAGCGATGATAAGCGAGATGGACTGCAACTCTTCACCGCTGCGCAAGCGCACTCGCTTGGCTTTCAAGTCAACATTGTCGATTTCAACACTTTTCCACAAATCAAACTCGGCATCAGCCACGCGTTCTGAAAAACGTTCGAAGAATTCACTTCCGTTATTCGCACGCAGACCCGGATAGTTTTCTACCGCGCCATAGATGGAATGGAGTTGACCACCCGTCTGCTCGTTTTGTTCGAGCACGAGACAGTCGAGGCCGATTTCGTCGCACCAGAGTGCGGCTGAGAGACCCGCTGGGCCGGCGCCGATGATTATGACGTCATGCATTTCAGAAATCTGTGAATCCTGGATTACGAACCGCCAAGTCGCCAAGGGCGCGAGGAGAAAACTGTGAACGGTGGAACAATCTCTATGTCTCGTTTGGCCTACTTGGCGTTCATGGCGACTTGGCGGTTAACTATTTCCTTACCGACGATCTTCGCCACGTCATCCGGCGCGAGCGTCGAAGCCACGAGCGTTCCATCATTACCAAGAAACTTAACCGCTGAAGTCATCTCGCTGTTATCCAACTTCCACGTGCCTGCTTGATTGCCTTCGAGTCGATTGAGTTCCGCCAGCGGTTGCGAAAAGTCGCGCCGCTTAATACGTGGACGGACAACTGTTTCGGCCCACGAGTAGTAGGGATAATCGATTCCGTAGGTCCAGCCGTTCTTGAAGGGCGTGGTGATTAGAAACAGCCGGCCTTTGGCGTAGCGCGAGATCGCTGTGTAAGGCGCTGCGTGGCGAGTAGGGTTGAAACCAGAGGGACTAAACACATCCGGCGCGAGCGTGATCAGTGAAAGACCAGTCTCACTAAACTCGGTCACGGTTGAAGCGCCGCGCTCGAAACTTTCCAGCGCCGCGGCAATCTTGTCCCAGGCGCTGCGCCAGAGCGGTTCATAATCGTCAGTTCTCGTCAGCACGCGCTCAACTTCGGGCAGCACCAGGTCGTAAGCCCTCACGTCGTCCACATTTTCGCCAGCCAACTGGCAAGCGAGCGGCGATCCGGAATCATCAGTTGCCTGATCAGAACCCTGAATCACAATGCTGGCGCGCACGGCCGCTTCGTTCCTGAACTCGGAAAAGTCGCCGGCCTCAGCGGCCGGAATCAATTGCTCGCGCAAGTCCAGGGCGCGCTCGCCGGTGAGCACCGTCCAAACGGAAAGCACGCCGTCAGTATCGAAATGATTGTTGGTGACGAGCTCAATGCCGCGCGTCAACTCGTTTCGATTTGGAGCGGCGACGAGATTTAAAGCGATCTCGGTTGATGTGTCGGCCTTAAGTTGCGCGGGCGTTTCGTTTCCCTGCCAGTGTGAAAAGTGGACACTGTTTGACACGGTACCGTCGACTGAAAGCTTGGGAACATCGTCAAGGGCGGCAGTGTAATACTCAAAA
>JANLYZ010000360.1:0-15577 GCA_031365905.1 Chloracidobacterium sp.
AAACCTCGATGCGGTAGATGGGATGAATCTCCCAAATCGAGCGGCGCTCCGGCGCGTGTCGCTCAGAAACCTTGCCGCCGCTGAACCCGCAAGGCTGGTGGCTCGCGTCATAAAACAAGGGTCCGGTCAGCCGCAAGCGAAGCGGATGGCCACCGGCGATTTGGTTTTCTACGATGTGTTGCTTTAACAGACCAGGTATAAGAGCTTCGATGTCCGGATTTTGACCGTCGTGAAACCTGCTCCAAACCGCCGGTCGATAATGCGGACTGATCTCCGCGGTCACCGTCGTGCATTCGTCCGTTTTTGGATTCGAGCTGGGACTCAATGCGATGTGAATATCATTCCACTCCAGTTCCGGATTGTCGCAATCGACTGCTTCGCCTCGCGCCGGCATGCCGTCAGCAAGCTTGCTGAATTTCGTGTTCGCATAGTTGGCATTGAAGACATACGCTTGTAGTGAAACGACACTGCCTTCGCCAATCGCCTTTCCACGCACTTTGATAAGACCGTGCAAGCGAGTTCGGTCTTCAGGATACTTCCCTTGCAAAACAATCTTGCCGGCCCTTATCTCTTGCTCACTCGTTTGCTGGAGTCGCGTGAAGTCCGTGAAGTTCAGCGGGACGGGCGTGTCTCTGGCGAGGAAATTATTCTTGGCAGCGTTTTGCGTGTAGTGATAAATGTTGCCGTCTTCTTTTCCGGTCGCGGCACAACGACGATCGATCTCATGCATCTCGGCGATACGCGCAAACGGCAGCTCCTCAATCCTCGTTTCGAACTTCGGTTGCAATCCCTGCTGCGCCAGGACGACGCCGAACAGAACCAGCGTCGCCAACAGACCAAAGACTTTCCGCGCGTTTTTCTTCATTCCTTGTCCCCCGCTCAATTGAAGCAAAAAGCCCGCGCGTTAGCGAGGGCATGCAAGGTTCCGCCGGACTCCAAGACTTAAGCCCTTGCTTACGCGCGGGCTTCTGCCTGGTATCCATCGGCCTTCGCTCCCCAAGCGAGCGCAAACAATAGTGAACCAATAGCCGCAGCGATTATCAAACCTTCGAAAGCAACATTCCAGCCGTAATGCTGGACGAGTGCGCCGAGCCCCCAACCTGATAGCACGGTGCTCAGGTAACCGAAGATACTGGTGAGGCCAATCGCGGTGGCGGCAGCTTTCTTGGTCGCCAGATTGGCGGCCGTAACCGCCAGCAAACACTGCGGACCGTAAATGAAAAAACCTGCGGCTCCGAGTAACGCCGCCGTTCCCAGTTCCGACTGTCCGGGAATTCTCCAAAACAAAAACACCGCAACACCCGCCAGGATCATATAGATCAAACACACGCGAACTGCGCGCCCGCCGAAATATTTGTCGGTTAACCAACCGCCGATGATCGCGCCGAACAAACCACAGAATTCAAACCCGCCCACCATCCAACCCGCATGCGCGATCTTGATGTGCTTCGATTCAGTCAAAAGCGTCGGCCCCCAATCCAGCACCGCGTAACGAATGATGTAAACAAAAAAGTTTGCGAACGAGACTATCCAAATATACTTATTGCGGAAGACGCGCTCGTAGACAAAGGCCCGGAACTCACGGCTCGCTTTCTTTTTCGCTGCTTCGTCGATCTCTCCTGGTTCATCCGGCGCGCCCATCTGCGTTCCTGCTACCTCCGGCAGACCAACGCTGGGCGGCGTGTCCGGCAACGTAAGCCAAAGAAAACCAGCACAAATCAGCGCGAGCGCAGCCGGAACAAAAAAGGCGAGCCGCCAATTGAATCCAACCAGATAGCCGCAGAGGATAACAATCAAACCGCCGCCAATCGGATGCGACATGTTCCACAAGGAAAACTTGGTTGCCAGTTCCTTCGGGGAAAACCAGTTGGCCATCAGACGGGCACACGGCGGAAATCCCATTCCCTGAAACCAACCGTTCAAAGTCCAGATGATACCCAGCGCGATCACCGTCGAACTGAAACCGAAAATCACGTTGAGGATTGCTGACATCGCGAGCCCACTCACCATCAACACGCGCGCATTGGCGCGGTCGCCGAGAAAGCCGTTCGCAAACTTTGAGATGCCATAGAGCAGGCCGTGCATCGTCAGAAACAGACCGAGCTGAGTTTTCTGGATGCCGAGACTTTTTTCCATCACCGGCATTGCGATGCTGAGGTTCTTGCGAACGAAATAAAACGTCGCATAGCCGATAATTGAAGAGACGAGCACGCGCCTTTGCCAGCGGCGGTATTCGCTCGCGATCTCGTCGGGGTCTGTTATTTCAAAGTCGGCGGCGGGCGCTGATCGGAAGACCTTGGTAAGACGACGGAAGGAAGACGTTTGCACGGCGCTCGTGTTTTCGGCGTTCACAGTCATGAGCAGTTCGACAGTTAAAATGCGAAGAAAAGCGACTGAGATTAGTCTGTTGCCCTTGGATCCCGCAAGAAGAACTTGGGGCCACCCGCGCTCATGGGTCATTCCGTCTCTGCGAAGCCTTTGCGTCCTCTGCGACTCTGCGGTAAACATTTCCGTGAAAGCAATTCACCGCAGAGATGCGGAGAGCGCCGAGACTACGCAGACAACGAAGCGGGAATTCATGACCCAGCCCGACAACAAATCGGAAATCGCTGCAGCCTACAACGATTGGGCCGAGACGTATGACACTGATCAAAACCGCACGCGCGATCTGGCGGCAGAAACTCTAAGGCAAGCTAATCTGAATCTCGATGGTCGCAAAGTGATCGAAGTCGGTTGCGGCACTGGCCGCAATACGGTCTGGCTGGCCGAGCGCGCCGCGGACATTGTGGCTTTGGACTTTTCTGAAGCAATGCTTGATCGAGCCAGAGCTCGGGTTAAAGATCCTCTCCGTTTTGTTCAGCATGACGTTCGCGCAACCTGGCCGCTTGCGGACTCTTCAGCCGATGTCGTCATCGCGATGCTAATTCTTGAACACGTCGAACACGTCGAGGCGGTTTTCAGAGAGGCAGCCCGCGTGCTCCCGAGCGGTGGCCAGTTTTTTCTTTGCGAGTTGCATCCCATGCGGCAACTGGCCGGCGGCCGGGCGCAGTTCAGCAATGCAAAGACCGGCGAGCGCAAACTTATAACCGCATTTCTTCATGATGTTTCAGATTACGTAAACGCAGGCTTGTCGTCAGGATTTGAACTCCAACATCTCGGCGAACTGCGCGATGCCGGCGCTCCAGCTAATAGTCAGCCGCGATTGTTATCGCTGCTATTCCGTAGATGAGTTGGGTACAAAAAGCGAAAGCAGAAAGTCCTTCGTGCCTTCAGGGCCGGTCAGTTCCAACCAGACGGGACCGTTGGCAGGTTCAATGCGAAGGTTAAACTTCAGGAACGGGCAACACTCGCGCTCGAAAGTAATCAGTCTTGCCAGTTCAATGATCCAGCTTCCATCGACAGGAAAACGATAGGCGTAACCATCTGCAAGTTCTTTCTTTTGCAAGAGGGATCCCTGGAATGTCTTTAGCAAGTCTGCCCGGCGTCGCTGAAACTCCGGGTCGGTAAGATTGCAAGCGATTGGTAAGTCAATGAAAGTCATGTAGCTCTCAGCAACTGCAGAACCGGGAGCGGTAGCGACCGGATGCTTCCCTCAAGCTGTCTTTGCAATTCCATATTCGGCTCGTGTAGGTCCTTCGCGCTGAGGATGGCATCCGGTCGCTACCGCTCCCGGTTCCGCACCGAGAACAAAACTTTTCTTCAAATCGCGCCTGCTCCTGTGATAGTATCCGGCCCCTCGGATATCCCGGTTGGCCTCGCGTTACCGCAAACACTAACCTGCTATTTCTCACGGAGAAAGCAACCTTCAGGAGGTAACTATGTTGAAGTTAAAGCTTAGTCGCTTGACGATCCTCTCGTTGGTTTTTCTTGTTGCTTCGACCTACCCTGCGCAAGCGCAGAAAAAAGACAATAAAGAGAAAAAAGTTTACACCGGAACTCCGGTACTTTGGCACGCTCCCGATGATATTGAATCGCGCAATCTGCTGTTGGGCGCCGGCGGCGAAACGATGAAGCCTGACCTGAGCCGTGTCACTTTCGTTGCTGAGAAGCCGGGCGGCTGGTCCAGGAAATATCGCGTCCGCGATGGTAGCGGCAATGAGTGGGTCGCAAAACTGAGCGTAGAAGCGCAGCCCGAAACCGCGGCCAATCGCCTGGTGTGGGCGGCCGGTTACGAGACTGAGATCGCGTATCTGGTTCCCGAACTGGAAATTCTCGGCAAGGGAAAATTCAAAAACGTAAAACTCGAAGCGCGGCCCAAGAAGGTAAAGCGCACTGATTTCTGGCTCTGGAACAATAACCCCTTCCTTGGCAAGCCCGAATTTCAGGGGCTGAAGATCATGATGGCGCTCATCAATAACTGGGACATGAAAGACGATAACAACGCAATTCTCGCGAGGAAAGGTAAGACAGATTCTGAACGGCGCTATATCGTCAGCGACCTGGGCGCTACTTTCGGAAAAACCGGCGGGGCTTTTTCGCGCAGCCGTAACAAACCTTCCGACTATGTTAAGGCACCGTTTGTGAAAAGCGTCAGAGGAAACGTGATCGACTTCAACTACAGCGGCAAGAACCAGCAGCTTTTCACCGGCCTCACGGTTGCGGATGCGCAGTGGCTGGCCGGCTGGTTGGGCCGCTTGAGCGATGAACAACTTCGCGATGCCTTTCGCGCCGCCAACTATTCACCGACCGAAGTAGAAATGTTGACCGGCGCCGTGCGCGCGCGAATCAAAACGCTTGCAAGCTTGTCTGCCGGCGGCGGTCGCTAGCGCGCGGTAACATGTCAACGCAAAAAAGTAGGACAGGCATTCCTGCCTGTCCTCTTCCTTGTGGGACAGACAGTCTGTCCCTGTTCCTTTTCCGACTGCAGGCAAGCTGACCTGCGCTCCCAGCTTACTCCGCCACTTCCTCAACCTCGCCATCAGCGACGGCCGCAACCAGCGGCTCGCGCACCGGCGGCGCGATGATTTCCTGGCCGCCAACGATGTCCGGGAAATCGTCAAGGTCGCGCTCGCGAGCCTGTTCGATCGTCTCATCGCGCGCGATCTCAACGTTGCGGTAATACTCCATACCGGTTCCGGCGGGAATCAACCGTCCCATGATCACGTTCTCCTTAAGCCCGCGCAGGTAGTCGATGCGTCCGGAGATAGCCGCTTCAGTTAGCACCCGCGTAGTCTCCTGGAACGACGCAGCGGAAATGAACGAGTCAGTCGACAGAGAAGCCTTGGTGATGCCGAGCAACAACGGTTCGGCCTGCGAAACTTCGCCGCCGTCTTTATTGACGCGTTCGTTTTCATCGGTGAAGCGGAAACGATCCACCTGCTCCTCGAGCAGAAAGTCTGTATCGCCAACTTCCTTAATCTTCACCCAGCGGAGCATCTGCCGCACGATCACTTCAATGTGCTTGTCGTTGATATTCACGCCCTGCAGGCGATAGACCTCCTGAATCTCGTTGACGAGATACTCCTGCAAGCGCTGCATACCGAGCACACGCAGAATATCGTGCGGATTCAGCGGGCCATCCATCAGCGCTTCGCCGGCGCGCACGCGATCGCCTTCCTGCACGTTGATGTGCGTACCACGCGGAATGTCATACTCGCGCTCTTCACCGTCGTCGCCGGTAATAATCAGTTTGCGTTTGCCCTTGGCAATCGGACCGAGGGTAACAGTGCCGTCGATTTCCGACATGACCGCGGTTTCCGCCGGTCGTCGTGCTTCGAACAACTCCACCACGCGCGGCAGACCGCCGGTGATGTCCTTGGTCTTGGTCGTTTCGCGCGGAATCTTCGCGATGATGTCGCCCGGCTCCACGGTCTCACCGTCGATCACCATCAGGTTCGCCCGCACCGGCATCTGGTAGGTCTTCAGCAGCTTGTTGCTGGCGTTACGAACTTCCAGACGTGGCTGCTTCTTCTCGTCGGGCGAGTCTTTCACAACATTGCGCGACTGGCCCGTAACCTCGTCAACCTCTTCATCAAAGGTGACGCCTTCTTTCAAGTCCTGATACTTAACGTGACCGGCAACCTCCGTCAGAATCGCGAAGGTGAACGGATCCCAGGTGGCCAGCAACTGGTCCTGCGTGACGCGTGCACCGTCTTCGACGAGAATGTGCGCGCCGTAAACAATCTGATAGCGCGCCGCTTCGCGACCGCGATCGTCGATGATTGTCAGCGAGCCATTGCGATTCATGGCGATGCGCTCGCCCTTGCGGCTCTTAACCGTTTGCAGGTCAAGGTATTTAATTGTGCCGTCCTGGCGAGCTTCGTGTTTCGAAGACTCTTCCAGGCGCGCCGTGCCGCCGATGTGGAACGTGCGCATCGTGAGCTGTGTGCCGGGCTCGCCGATGGACTGCGCCGCAATCACACCGACCGCCTCACCAATCTCTACCGGCCGTCCGGTGGCGAGGTTCCTGCCGTAGCACTTGATGCAGCAACCGCGACGCGATTCGCAGGTCAACACCGAACGAATGCGAACGCGCTGTACGCCGGAACGTTGAATCTCTGACGAAAGGTCTTCGTCGATCTCCTGATTCGATTCTACGATCACGCGGCCCTCAACCGGGTCGATCACTTCTTCGAGCGCTATGCGGCCGACGATGCGATCGCGCAGCGACTCGATCTCTTCGCCACCTTCAATAATGGCGCTGGCCGGGATACCGCGCAGCGTGCCGCAATCCGGCTCACTAATGATGACATCCTGGGCAACGTCAACCAGCCGACGAGTCAGGTAACCCGAGTCGGCCGTCTTCAGCGCCGTGTCAGCCAAACCCTTGCGCGCGCCGTGTGTGGAGATGAAGTACTGCAAGACATCCAGGCCTTCGCGGAAGTTTGCCTTGATCGGCGTTTCAATGATTTCGCCCGAAGGCTTGGCCATCAAGCCGCGCATACCCGCTAGCTGGCGAATCTGCTGGGCGCTGCCGCGCGCTCCGGAGTCGCTCATGACGAGAATCGGGTTCAATTCACCTGACGACTTCTCGCGCTCGTCCATCGCCTTGAACATTTCCTTGGCGACCTTGTCAGTCACTTCAGACCAGATAGCAATGACCTTGTTGTAACGCTCGCCGGAAGTGATTACACCTTCCAGATATTGTTGCTCGACTGCGATAACGTCCTTCTCAGCCTTGTCCACCAACGGCTTCTTTGCATCTGGCGTCACGAGATCGTCGATGCCGATCGAGATGCCGGCTTTAGTTGCATACAAGAAACCGAGGTTCTTAAGGTCGTCAAGCATCTTCACCGTCATCTCGTGGCCGAGACGAATGTGCGAATAGTTAACGAGCGACTGCAATCCTTTTTTCTTCAGCGTGCCGTTAAAGAACGGCAAGCCCGGCGGAATCGAATCATTGAAGATCACGCGGCCGACAGTCGTATCGATCACGCGGCGCACATCTTCCTGCACCGCAGCGCGCAGAATGTCCTGCGGATCGTGTTCCTGCGTCAGGTCGATCAGGTCTCCCTGAATGCGCAGCTTAATTGGGGTCTGCGTCGTTACTTCTTTCGCGTCCAGCGCCAGCAACACTTCCTCAAGCGACGCGAACACGCGGCCCTCGCCCTTTGCCCCCGGCTTGTCGCGCGTCAGATAATAAATTCCGAGGACGATGTCCTGCGACGGCACCGCGATTGGCTGCCCGCTCGCGGGACTAAGAATGTTATTGCTCGAAAGCATTAACACTGCCGCTTCGATCTGCGCTTCCGGCGACAGCGGAATGTGCACAGCCATCTGATCGCCGTCGAAGTCAGCATTGAATGCGGTACAGACGAGCGGGTGAATTTTAATTGCTTTACCTTCAACCAGCACCGGCTCAAACGCCTGTATGCCGAGACGGTGGAGCGTTGGCGCGCGGTTCAAGAGCACGGGATGCTCGCGAATCACTTCTTCGAGAATGTCCCAGACCACCGGCTCCTGGCGCTCAACCATTTCACGCGCCTGCTTGATAGTCGCGGCATGGCCCTGCTTCTCGAGTTGGTTGTAGATGAATGGCTTGAACAGTTCGAGCGCCATCTTCTTCGGCAAGCCGCACTGGTGCAGCTTCAACTCCGGACCAACCACGATTACCGAACGTCCTGAATAGTCAACACGCTTGCCGAGCAGGTTCTGACGGAAGCGTCCCTGCTTGCCTTTAAGCGTTCCACTCAGCGACTTCAAGGGACGATTATTAACGCCGCGCAATACGCGACCACGACGGCCGTTGTCAAACAGTGCGTCCACCGCTTCCTGAAGCATGCGCTTTTCGTTGCGCACGATTACTTCCGGAGCGCGCAACTCCATCAACTTCTTCAGACGGTTGTTGCGATTGATAACGCGGCGATACAGATCATTTAGATCCGAAGTAGCGAAACGTCCGCCATCGAGCGGCACCAACGGGCGCAGCTCGGGTGGAATAACCGGAATGACATCGAGAATCATCCACTCGGGACGATTACCTGATTTCAGGAACGACGTCGCAACCTTCAGCCGCTTTGAATACTTCAGTTTCTTCTGCTGCGAAGTCTCTTCGCGCATGCGCTTGCGCAGATCGATCGAAAGCTCTTCAACTTTCACCATCGAGAGCAATTCCTTGATCGCTTCGGCGCCCATCTTGGCAACAAACGCCGCCGGGTAATCGCGCACGAGCTCGCGATAGCGCTCGTCAGTCAACAGTTCGCGCTCCTTGATTCCGGGAACGTCGCCTGGATCGATGACGATGTAAGCCTCGAAGTAGAGAACCTTCTCCAACTCCCGCAGGGGAATGTCGAGCAGGTGGCCAATGCGCGACGGCAGGCCCTTGAAGAACCAAACGTGCGAACATGGGCTCGCTAGATCGATGTGACCGAGACGCTCGCGGCGCACCTTTGCCTGCGTCACTTCCACGCCGCACTTGTCGCAGATCACGCCGCGGTGCTTCATGCGTTTGTACTTGCCGCAGAGGCACTCCCAATCGGCGACTGGCCCAAAGATGCGCGCGCAGAAAAGACCGTCACGCTCCGGCTTGAACGTGCGGTAGTTGATCGTCTCCGGCTTTGTCACCTCGCCATGCGACCATTGCCGGATTTTGTCCGGCGAAGCCAGCGAGATTCTAATTGCCTCAAAGTCAGGAGCTAATTGCGTCTTCTCTTGTTGAAATCGAAACATCGTTTCTCCATTGCCGATTGCCGATTGCCGATTGCCAATTGCCGATTGGAACCTGGCGATGTCAACCTATCTGATGGCCACTTACTCTCGCCAAACACCAATCGGCAATCGGCATTTGGCAATCGGAAATTATTCGGCCGCGCTCGTAACCAACGCTTCGCCGACACCTTCTTCGCTGCCATCCCCGTTGCCCGGGACTTTCTTCGGAATCAGTTCAACGTCCAGGCAGAGCGACTGCAGCTCGCGCACCAGCACGTTGAACGATTCCGGCAGACCCGGATCGAAATCGGCCTCGCCTTTAACGATGGCTTCATAGATCTTAGATCGCCCGGCTACGTCGTCCGATTTCGCCGTCAGCAACTCCTGAAGAATGTGGGCCGCGCCATAAGCTTCCAGCGCCCAAACTTCCATTTCTCCAAAACGCTGACCACCGAATTGCGCCTTGCCACCCAGCGGCTGCTGCGTAATCAGGCTGTACGGCCCAATCGAGCGAGCGTGAATCTTGTCGTCGACAAGGTGGGACAGCTTGAGCATGTAGATGTAGCCAACGGTCACTTTCTGCTCAAACGGATCGCCGGAAAGTCCGTCGTAAAGAATCGCCTTGCCGGACTCGTTGATGATTTCCGGGAGACCGAGCTCAGTGGCGCGATCGCCGGCTAGTTTCAGCTTCTGCTTGATCTCGGCTTCGGTTGCGCCGTCGAAAACAGGCGTCGCAAAGTGCACTCCGAGCACGCGGGCCGCCCAGCCGAGGTGGGTCTCCAGAATTTGTCCGACGTTCATGCGTGAGGGCACGCCGAGCGGATTAAGCACGATTTCAACTGGAGTACCATCCGGCAAATACGGCATGTCCTCTTCCGGCAAAATGCGCGCGATGACACCCTTGTTTCCATGACGGCCGGCCATCTTGTCGCCTACTGAAAGCTTGCGCTTCATCGCGATGAAGACCTTGACCATCTTGATCACGCCGGGGGCAAGTTCATCGCCCTGACGCAGCTTGGCAATTTTCTCTTCATAGATGTCCGAGAGAATTTTGATTTGCCGCTCGGTGCGATCTTCGTATTCCTTAATTTCGGCGCCAACGTCCACACGCGTTGAAGCCATCTGCACTTTCCTGAGGACCTTCGCTTCGATGCCCTGGAGCATTTCGCGAGTGATCGTCTCGCCTTTCGGAATGACGACCTCGCGATGATCCGTCAGATCCGCCGAAAGCTTTCGGCCCTCGAGAAGTTCGCGGATGCGCTGGTCGCGTTGTTCACGAAGAATTCGCGTCTCATCTTCGAGGTCGCGTCGCAGGCGATCTTCTTCTTCCTGTTCGATAGCAAGCGATCGCTGATCTTTTTCCTGCCCCTTGCGCGTGAAGACCTGAACGTCGACGACCGTACCGTCGATTCCCGGAGGCGAAACCAGCGAAGCATCTTTTACATCGCCGGCCTTTTCACCGAAGATCGCGCGGAGGAGTTTCTCTTCCGCGGTCAATTGCGTTTCGCCCTTTGGTGTCACCTTGCCGACCAGAATCGAGCCGGGCTTGACCTGGGCGCCGATGCGAATGATGCCGCTGTCGTCCAGATCGCGCAGCATGTTTTCGCCGACGTTGGGAATGTCGCGCGTGATTTCTTCGGGGCCGAGCTTCGTGTCGCGCGCTTCGATTTCGAGCTCTTCGATGTGAATCGAAGTGTAGTAGTCGTCCTTGACGAGCCGCTCGGAAACGAGGATCGCGTCTTCAAAGTTGTAACCGCGCCAGGGCATGAACGCCACCAGCACGTTGCGACCCAGCGCGAGTTCACCACGATCGGTGCAGGGACCATCAGCAATTACCTGACCCTTCGAGACACGTTCGCCCACGTGGACGATTGGCCGCTGATTGATGCAGGTGTTTTGATTCGAACGCTTGAATTTGATCAGCGTATAAATGTCCGCGGTTACTTCGCGCGAAATCGTGCCGTCAACATTGTGATCGGCTTTGATGATGGCGCGCTCCGAGTCGACATAGTCGACCACGCCGTCGCGTTTTGCTGTCACCACCGCGCCGGAATCACGCGCTGTAGTTTTCTCCATTCCGGTGCCGATGTAAGGCGCCTCCGCGCGCAGCAGCGGCACCGACTGGCGCTGCATGTTTGAACCCATCAGCGCGCGGTTGGCGTCGTCGTTTTCGAGGAACGGAATCAACGAAGCGGCAACCGAAACGAGCTGCTTCGGCGAGACGTCGACGTATTCAATGTCTTTACGCAGGGCCAGAATAAACTCGCCCGCTTTGCGCGCCGCGTTGCGGTCGTTGACGATGTAGCCATTCTCGTCGAGGAGAATGTTGGCTTGCCCGACAACGTGCTTATCCTCTTCCCAGGCCGTCAGGTAAAAAGGCCACGGCTCGAAGTCTGCCTTGCGCGCGCCGGCGCCTGCCTTCTTGTTAATCTTCTCAACTTCATCCAGCGGCAGATGCTCGCCGTGCTTCAGCTTGGTATCGCCGCCATTGAGCACGCGAACATATTCGAGCACCTTGCCGTCCGTAACCTTCCGGTAAGGAGCTTCGATGAAGCCAAACTCGTTGATGCGCGCGAAGCAAGAGAGACTGGAAATCAAGCCGATGTTCGGACCTTCCGGCGTCTCAATAGGACAGATGCGGCCGTAGTGAGTCGGGTGCACGTCGCGGACTTCAAACCCGGCGCGCTCGCGCGACAGACCGCCTGGTCCAAGCGCGGAGAGACGTCGCTTGTGCGTGATTTCTGAAAGCGGATTGGTTTGATCCATGAACTGCGAGAGTTGACTCGAACCAAAAAACTCACGCACGGCGGCAGTCACGGGCTTGGCATTGATTAGATCGCGCGGCATCGTGGTCTGCATTTCCTGATGGATCGACATCTTCTCCTTGATCGCGGGTTCCATGCGTTCAAGGCCGATGCGGAACTGGTTCTCGAGCAGTTCGCCCACCGCACGCACGCGACGGTTCCCGAGGTGATCGATGTCGTCTGCCTGATACTCGGATGGATTCTTGCGCATCTTCAGGACGTAAGAAACCACGTCGTAAAAGTCTTTCGCCGAAAGCAAGGGATCGTTAATGCGATCGCGCTCCGGCTTCCCCATTTTGATGTTGAACTTCAGACGCCCCACGCGTGAGAAATCAAACTTGCGTGGATCGAAAAACATCGCCTCCAGCAGCTTGTAAGCAGTCTGCACTGTCGGCGGATCGCCGGGACGCATCTTGCGGTAAATTTCCAGCAACGCATCCACCGGCTTGGTGATTACGTCCTTCTTCAGAGTCTGCGCGAGAATGGAACCAATATCGTCGCGCTCAGGGAAGAACACCGAAAAACTGTCTATGCCACCTTCGACAATTTCCTGAAGCTTCGCTGGCGTGATTTCGTTGTTGGCTTCGAGGATTACCTCGCCGCTCTCTTTGTTGACGATGTCGGACAGCGCGTAAGCGCCTTCAAACTGCGAAGTCTCCATCTCGACCTCGCCGATGTTTGCCTTGCGCAGACCTTCGAGCGCCGAAGTGGTCACCTTTTTGCCGGCACGCACGATCAGGTCGGGACCGCGTCCCTTAATATCAAAGTCCACTTTCATGCCGACGAGTCCGGTTGGACCCTCGTCCGGCACCTGGATCATCAGCTTTCCTTTTTCAACCCGAATTTCGTCAGTCACGTAAAGCGCGCGCAGAATGTCCTCGTCCGCAAACGACGCGTTCTTGACTCGATCTTCGAGGATCGCATCGCTCTTCACGAGCTTGCCGTCGATCTCCTTGCCAAACCAAAGCCCAAGGGCGCGCAGGAAAATCGACGCCAGAAACTTGCGCTTGCCGACGCGCACGTAAAGGAGATTTTTCTGGTCGTAATCAATCTCAACCCAGGCCCCGCGGTAGGGAATGATCTTGGCGATATAGATGGCGCCCTTTTTGAAGAAGACCCCAGGGCTACGGTGCAACTGAGAAACGATGACGCGCTCGGTGCCGTTGATGATGAACGTGCCGTTGTCGGTCATCAACGGAATTTCACCAAAGAAGACTTCCTCTTCCTTGATGTCGCGAATCGAGAGGGCCTCGGTTTCCGGATCCTTGTCGTAGACGGTCAGGCGGATTTTGACTTTGAGAGGAACGCTGTAGCTCATCCCGCGCTCCTGACATTCCTGCTGATCGTGCTTGTGCTTCAGACCGACAGGCTCGCCGCAGTTCTCGCAAAGCTGGGGGCGCACTGAGTTAAAGGTGCCGCACTTGTGACAGAGGGTTTCCCCCGCTGCCAGGGGGTTTACTTTTATTGTAGAGCCGCAGTGCTTGCAGTTTGCTCTCAGGTAGTTCAGACCTTCCAAACGTCCGCACTTACACTGCCAGTTGCCGATCTGATACTCGACGAAATCGAGCGTCGCGGTGCCGCGAAAATCCGAGATTGGGAAAACCGACTCGAACACCGCCTGGAGTCCGGTGTTCTCACGCTCTTCCGGCAGGAAATCCATCTGCAGAAAGCGGTTGTACGACTCACGCTGAATCTCGATTAGATTCGGAATGCGCACGGCGGTGGCGATTTTGGAAAAGTCGACGCGCTCAGGCGCTTGACTGGTGCGTTTTCCCAAACCTGTATTTACTGATTGAAGCAGATTTCCTTGCATGAGAGGTCCCTCGATGAATTTCTGAATGCGGATTTCGAAACGGGGATTGAAGTCAACTCTTCAAATCCGCAATCCGAAATCTGCATTCCGCAATGTATAGACGCCAAGGCGCGGTCAGAGCGCAGAAAGCCCCGACCGCTTCATCGTTAAAAAGCGGCTGATTTCTCGTCGATTTTTTTCGGAATAACGCCAGCGCCTCAATACTCTCTTAACTTAACCACCAAGTCTCCGAGTGTCAAGCCGACAAACAGAAGTCCCACGTCGCAAGTCCAAGGTCCAAAGTCAGGCACGTTCACCCGACATTGGACGTTAGACATTGGACTTCAGACTATTTCACTTCGACAGTTGCGCCCGCGTCGGCCAGCTTCTGCCGGACAGTCTCGGCTTCTTCTTTCGAAACGCCTTCCTTCACCGGCTTTGGCGCCGCCTCGACGAGATCCTTGGCTTCTTTCAAGCCAAGCGCCGTCACCTCGCGCACAACCTTGATCACGTTAATCTTGTTGGCGCCGATGGCTTGCAGGATTACGTCGAATTCGGTCTTCTCTTCAGCCGGCGCCGCAGCCTCGCCGCCGCCACCAGCCGCCGGAGCCGCCACTGCTGCTGCCGCTGCGGAAACGCCGAACGTCTCTTCCAAATCTTTCACAAGTTGCGACGCTTCCAAAAGCGTCATGCTCTTCAAAAACTCGATAACATCTTCGCGTGTTGCTGCCATGATTACCTTTCTATCCTCCTAAAGGGTTCCTTTGTTGCTGTTGTTTTTACTATTAGCAGCAGGAGAACCCACGGGACTCTTCGTTGTTGCTTGCATCGCAACTCGGAAACGTCCGAAGCGCTTGGCACGATCTGACTTATCGCTGCGCTCGTTTTTCGCGTACGGCCCTACTGACTATTGCAGAATTCGGATTTCGGATTGCGGTTTTCACTCCGCAGTCCGCCATCCGCATTCCCAAATCCCTAGGCGGCCTCGCCGCCCTTCTGATCACCAATTTGCTTAACCACGATTGCCAGGTTGCGCGGTACCGCCGACAAGACAGTAACCAATCGCTGCGCCTGCGCGTTAAGCAAGAACATAACTTTCGAGATCAACTCTTCCTTCGAAGGCAGGCTGGCTATCGCTTCAACGTCTTTCAACTCAACGACGCTGCCTTCGACAATGCCTACCTTAAACTTAAAAATATCCGGGTTCGCCTTGGTAAACTTTGAGATCGCTTTTGACAGGCCCACCGGATCCTCTGTGCTTAGCGCCACCGCCGTGACGCCCTTGAACTGATCAGCCGCCTGCTCCAGCGCTGTGCCTTCCGCGGCCTTGCGCGCGAGAGTGTTCTTCACTACTCCGTAGCTCACTCCGGCTTCTCGCAGTTGATGGCGAAGTTCCTGATCCTTCGGGACGGTCATGCCCTGAAATCCGACCAACATCGCGGCCTTCGCGTTCTTAAATTGCTCGGTGAGAGCTTCCAAATCTTTTTGTTTCTGTGCTCTGGTTTTCATCTGTGTTCACCTACTTGACGTAAGCCCCTTCATCGATCAGCACGCCGGGACCCATCGTCGCCGCCAGGTTGACCTTCTTCACATACTTGCCTTTAGCGGTCGACGGCTTCGCTTTCACTACGGCCTCGAGCAGCGAGCGAGTGTTGTCGCGGAGTTTGTCAGCCTCGAATGAAACTTTGCCTACGGGCACGTGAATAACGCCTGTCTTGTCGACCCGATACTCAACCTTGCCGGCTTTAGTTTCCCGCACCGCATTCTTCACGTCGAAGGTAACAGTGCCCGTCTTCGGATTGGGCATCAGACCGCGCGGGCCGAGCACTTTTCCGAGGCCGCCAACGAGCCGCATCATGTCGGGGGTGGAAACGACGGCATCAAAATCCAGCCA
>JANLYZ010000378.1:0-4611 GCA_031365905.1 Chloracidobacterium sp.
CGAAGAATTGCCGCGGTTGTTTTGAGTCGTCCGGCGGTCGCCGCTGCGCTCCTGGGATCAGTTCGCCGCATCGATCCGAAACTCAAGATCGTCTATGACATGGTCGACGTTCATCACTTGCGCGCCGAGCGGGAAGCGGCGCTGACAGGCGATCGAAACGCGGTGCGCGAGGCGGACACGCTGCGTCGTCTGGAGACACACGTTGCTCGAGGATCGGATCTAGTTTGGTGTGGCTCACTCCCCGATGGAGAAATCATGGCGCGACTCGCGCCGGGCGTTCCCTTGGTCGTCGTGCCGACTGTGCATGAGCTGCATAAACGCGGCTTGCCGTTCGCAGAGCGCAATCATCTCCTTTTCGTCGGCAACTTCGCGCATCGTCCTAATGTAGATGCGGTACGCTTCCTCGCTCGCGAAGTCCTGCCACTTGTCCGTCGTTCGATTCCCGAAATTGAACTCCTTATCATCGGTGTCAACGCCCCGCCCGATTTTGCCGCCTATGCCCCAACAGGCGTGCGTGTGTTGGGTTATGTATCCGATCTCGAAAGCCTTATGTCGACTTGTCGCGTGTTTGTCGCGCCGATTCGGTTCGGCTCGGGTGTCAACGGCAAAATCGGTGAGGCGCTCGCCCACGGTTTGCCCGTGGTCACCACAGCTGTAGGCGCTGAAGGATGGGGCTTCACAAACGGCGAACAGATTCTGATTGCTGATTCACCAGCCGAGTTTGCTGAGGCGGTGCTGCGTGTCTACAACGATGGTGAGCTTTGGCAAAAACTCGCGAACGGCGGCTACGTGCACATCAAAGAAAACAACACCCCGGAAGTTGTCGGAAGGATCATCAACGACTCTGTCAGAAGCGTCGCCGGCGTTGAATAGGATCAAAACGGCCTACTTCGATTCGAGCTCACCATCAGTGACGTGATGAAAGTCCGGATTGTCTTGATCGAGCGGCTGGGAAAGCATGTTGATCCATTGCGCGTCGGTGCGGGTATGAAAGGTGTGAAGCTCGTATGGTTCGATTACGAAAATGTCCCCTTTGGAAAATGACGCCTCGATGTGCTCTCCCGAGCGCAAATCATCAACAACCACATCCACCTCGCCGGAAACGATGAAGAAGAGTTCGCGCGTCTCCTTGTGGTAATGATTTCCTCTGACCTGCTGCGCCGTAGTCTCAATAAAGTTTGCCTCAGCCCACGGTTCCTGCGTAATTCCCAGGAAGCCGCCGCGCTCGTCGCGTTTTGAAATGTATGGAGTGAGTATTTGCACTATACGCCTCCGGACTCTTGCAAACGTGTGAAGCCCTCGCCCACAGAGTTGAATGTCAGGCGAAGTTTCTTGGCCGTCTCCGCAATCGCTAAAGATGAATCTGGTTGCAACAGCAGCGCGTCTTTTAGACCCTTGAAGGAAACCGGAGACAACAAACTCACATCGAGTCCAAGCGTCTCCGCGTAGGCGCGAAAAAAATCAAAGCGACTGACGCGCTCTCGCCCTACCGTGTGAAAGACGCCGACCAGTTGTTTCTGCAAAACTGTCTCCATCATTTCACCCAAGTTGTCGACATACGTTGGAGTATTGAAGACGTCAGTGAAGCACTCGACCGTTTTCCCTGCCTCGATTTCCCCAGCGATCCACTGCAAGAGCGGCGATCCCTTGCCATAAATTCCGCCGCTGCGACAGACGGCCACCTGGTCCAACTCTTCGAGCGCAAATTTCTCACCCAATAGTTTGCTCTTACCGTAAGCCAGGGTCGGTTCGGGCAGGTCATGTTCCTGGTAGTTTCCTTCCACGCAACTGAAAACAAGATCGGTCGAGAGGTAGATTAACTTTGCGCCCACTCGACGGCAGGCGCGCGCAACGTTTTGAGTTCCACCCGCGTTTACGCGGAATGCTTCATCGGGCTGGTCTTCACAGACTTTGAGGTTCTTATTGCCGGCGGCGTGAATTACAGCCTCTGGTCGCTCTCGCTCGAAGAGGGCGAACACTGCCTCAGCATCTCTTATATCCAACTGAATTGATCGGTCGACGGAAGCTGGAGGCGGATGCGTGAAGTAGGTCGTGACGGTTTGCCGGCGCGGCGCGAAATACCGCGCCAGGTTTTGCCCAACAAATCCGCTACCGCCTGTTATCAGTAACATGCTTGCCAATCAATCAATTCAAAAACGTTCGTAACGCGTGCCTGTTAGTTTGCGCGTGCTTCGACACAGTCAATCGCCTGGAGACACGCATCGCAAACTAACAGGCACGCGTTATGAATCAATCCAGCGGTCGTACCACAGGCTCACATTCAATAACGCCCACAGATGGAAACTCCAATCGCGCGCGCCGCGCTTGTGTTCATCAATCAGCCGCGCGATAAATACATAGTCAAATAACTCGCGACGGCGAATCGAGGAGTTCATTATCAGCCCGCCCAACATTTCGCCACTCGCCCCGCGAAACCATTCGCGAATGGGAGCGCCGAAACCGCGCTTCGGCCGGTAAAGCAAATCTGCCGGCAACACTTTCTCCAGCGCACGTTTCAGAATGTACTTCCCGCTCGATCCTTTGATCTTGAGATCCACTGGCAGGCTCATCGCATATTCGACCAAGTGGTGATCGAGAAAAGGCACGCGTGCTTCTACCGACGTCGCCATAGTCATCTTGTCCACGCGCATCAACAAAAGCTCCGGCAATCGCAGCTTTAGTTCCACATAACTCATGCGCGCGGCAAAGTCGGAATCGGGACGGACGCTAGCAACGCGCTCGATATGATCCTTCACGGCATCGTAAGACGACAGGCCGTCAAGACGCGCCGTCATATCGCTGGACAAGAGGCGGCGTTTGAAGTCTTCATCGAAAACGATCGCTCCGCCCCAGAAGAGTGACTCGCCAGCGCCAAACCGGCGCCCAAGTTCAATTGCCGTACGTTTATTGAACGAAGCCTCCATCAACGGCTTGGCCATCGCAGCCAGCGAATGGCGTAACGAAAGCGGCAGCTTCTCCGCTTGCTGCCAAAACAGTTCATTGATGCGCACATATTTCCTGAACCAATCGTAACCCGCAAATATTTCATCAGCACCTTCGCCAACCTGCACCACGATCGTGCCCGTTTCACGCGCGAGCTTTGAAACGTAGTAAAGCGGCACGCAAACCGGATCAGCAAGCGGCTCATCCTGGTGAAAGATCAGATCCGGCAGAAACTTTTGCATGTCGTGCTGCCCGATGATCACTTCGTGGTGATCGGTCCCAAAACGTTTGGCCACCGCCCGCGCATTTTCAAGCTCGTTCAATTCTTCACTGTCTTCGAAACCGACTGTATACGTGCGCACGGGCTGCGACATTAGTTCCGACATCAAGGCGACGTTGGCTGACGAGTCAACCCCTCCGGAGAGGAAAACGCCGAAGGGCACGTCAGACATCATCCGTTTGCGAATTGAATCTCGAAGCAGGCGCAGGATTTCTTCCTGGTGTTCCGCTTCACTGCGTCCTGGCGCGGCTTGCTTAGGAAGTGCGTCCCAGTATTGGGTGATCTCGGTGGCGCCATCGCGTTTGATCACCAGCACGTGCCCGGCCGGGAGCTTCTGAATGTTGCTGAAGAGTGTGCGGGGCGCCGGCGTTGTCAGAAACGTCAGGTAGTGATAGAGCGACTCTTCATCGAGATCACGCGTCACCGCGGGATGTTTCAGAATCGCCTTGATCTCTGAAGCGAAGAGGAAGCGGCCATTCTGTTCGTAAAAATAGAGCGGCTTGACCCCAATACGATCGCGCGCCAACACGAGCTGCTCGCGTTCAGCGTCCCACAAAGCGATGCTGAAGTCGCCCTCAATCTCGTTGACGAAATCCAGTCCGCGCTCTTCGTAGAGATGCAGAATTGTTTCAGTGTCTGTGCGCGAAGCGTACTGGTGGCCGCGTTGCTCGAGACCCTGGCGCAACTCCGCATGATTGTAAATCTCGCCGTTGAAGACGATCCATACTTGCTTACCGGCACAACCGCGCATCGGTTGATTGCCGGCGGGCGAAAGATCGATGATCGAGAGTCGCCGAAAGCCAAGGCCGAGTCGCGCGTCGTCAAAGATCGCTGCGCCCTCGTCGTCAGGTCCACGATGACGCATCTCATCGCGCATGCTTGCAACGAGCGACACATCGATTCGCCCGTCGCTCGCGCCGTATTCCCAGATTCCGCAGATGCCACACATAAGAACAGAGGTCAGCGATCAGATGTTAGAGGTCAAAAACTTTCATTGCCTCTCAGCAGTTCAGAGTTCAACCTTCAGGTTGTTTTTCTGGGAGCGTACTCAAGCTGAAGCTTGTACTCGGAACACGCTTGAGCTTCGCCGGCGCGTACAGGCACGACAGCCCATCGGAATTTACAAGGCAGTTCAATCGTAATTGTCCAGCACGCCGAAACCGATGGCGACTTGGAACCATAATGCCGAGACGTGAACTGCGGCTCCGGTTCCGCGGGCTGACCGAGATCAAGTGGACGTATGAACAAGCGAGCGCCGCTCTGCTCGTCGCGAGCCATGACACTATTCTGATCGACCAACGTCACATCGAGTCCGGTGTCAAAATGAAAGCGCGTCGCGACTTTGTGTTCACCTGTACCGCGAAGCTCGTCTTCGATTAACCACCAGC
>JANLYZ010000387.1:0-9421 GCA_031365905.1 Chloracidobacterium sp.
AGCGCCACCACCAAAGTTGCCGTTGTAACGAACGGACAGGTTTCGGGTTCCGAAATCCAGAACGCTCTGGGCAGTAGTGTTATCGATGTTCAGCGAAGCGAATGAAGACTTGTTGGTCTTCGAAGGATCGCCAAAGAGCGAGAAGTTGATGGAGTGGTTTTGATTCAGGTTCCAGTCGAGCTTGGCCGCGTAGTTATAAGTACGCGTGCGAGCAGCATGCTCGCCAAGCAGTGTGAACAACTTAGAGTTTTTCGCGCCCAGCACGATGTTCCGGTTGATTGTTGGGTTGAATGAACCAAAGAAAAAGAGCTTGTCTTTGACTAGCGGTCCACCAGCATCGACGCCGATATCGTAGTTCTCGGCGTGGAGAAGTTTTCCACCCTGACCGATGCGGAAGTCATCGGGCTGTTTACGTGTGGCTTCAAACGCCTTCGGACGTGCGTAACCATAAAAGGCGCCGTGAAAGTCGTTGGTGCCAGATTTGGTGATGATGTTAATGATACCGCCCGTTGACTGGCCATACTGAGGTTCAAAGCCGCCGGTCTTAACCTGAACTTCTTTGATGAAGGAGGTGTTGATGCCGGTGCCGAGTGAGCCATAAGAACGGGAGAACGTGCCGAGTCCGCCAAAGGCTGAGTCGGTAATGTTAACGCCGTCCGCGATGTAGAGGTTGTCCAATGCCGAGCCGCCGGCGATGGATGGATTGGCACGACCGCCACCAAGGCTGTCCGTGGTGCCGGGAGCGATATAGAACAAGCTGGTGACGCTACGCGCAACCGGGATGTTGTTATAAAGCTGATCGTTCAAACTCTGATTGACGGCCGAACTCTGCTGATCAATACCGCCAGTGTCAGTAACCGTGACGATCTCAGAAATGTTGCCCGCTTCTAACTTAGGGCTAATTGTCGATTCCCTACCTACGTTAACGATCACGCCTTTGGAAACGACCTTCTTAAAGCCGGCCTGTTCCACGGTGACCGTGTAGGTGCCTGGGAGCAGGTTGTCTACTTTATAGACACCCTGATCATTGGTCTGGGTAGAGGTCGAGGCTTGCTGACCTTCGACTGTCACCTTGGCGTTTGGCAAAATGCCGCCGTTGGAGTCAGTCACCGTACCCCCAATGCTACCTTTCGTCTGGATATCCTGCGCAAACGCTGCCGTACCGGCGAGGGCGATGCACAGGACCAAAAATAACCTTAAAACATTCTTCATTGTTTGCTGTCCTTTCTTGATTCTGAAGGAGTGCCGCCGGGGAGAACCCTGTTACCCGTTTTCCTTGCTTTAGCGGCACTCAAAAATTCCGAGACTAACTGTCGTAAAAATCTCTTGCCTAGTGGTTTCGCAATTCTTATGCCCGCAGGGGTTGGGTCGGATATAGCTAACTCACACAAAGACTTAGCGAGCGCTCACTGCCGCCCGGACGCGTGAAAAATCCAAAATATTGGGAACAATCCATAAATCACAACCGGCGTCCAGAACTCGTAAGAGCCGCTCCTTTCCCCGAGTTCTAAAGGAGGGTCGCTGCTCGTGGCATTGCCTTTCCTTGTTTTTGCGGGTATTAAGAAACACCCAGAAATGTCTGAACGAATCTATCGCGATCCGGTCCATAACATCATTCGCCTTCGCACTGACAGTAGCGAAGGCGAATTGATGATGCGTTTGATCGACGCTCGCGAGTTTCAAAGACTGCGGCGCATCAAGCAGCTTGGTCTGGGCCTATACACTTACCAGGGCGCGGAACATTCTCGCTTCACGCACTCGCTCGGCGCTTTTCATTTAATGACCCGCGTTTTGGATCGACTCAGCGAAAAACATGAAATTAGCGAGCAGGATCATACCGCCGCTCGCGCGGCCGCGTTGCTTCATGACGTGGGCCACGGATCGTTTTCGCATGTCATGGAAAAAGTGCTCGGCTTTCACCATGAAAAGTGGACTGTAGAGGTTGTACTTAGTAAGGCAACGGAGATCGGGCAACTGCTCTACTCATATTCCGCAGACTTGCCGGCGAAGGTGGCGGCAATTATTGAGGGCAAGTTTCAGCCGGCGGCTCTGGCCCAACTTGTCTCTTCACAGCTCGATGTGGACCGCATGGATTACCTGCTGCGCGATTCATTGATGACCGGCGCGAAGTATGGCATCTACGATCTCGAGTGGATCATCAATGCGCTGGCAATAGATGAAGAACATGATCGAATTTACGTAGCGGCGCGCGGCCTTTATGCCGTTGAGGAATATTTGCAGGCTCGCTACTACATGTTTCGCCAGGTCTATTTCCATCGAACCTTACGCTCGGCGGAGGCAGTGTTGCGAGCAACACTGCGGCGCGCGCTGAAACTCCTCGAAACTGGCGGACAAGTTTGGCACGCGCCGGGGACTGCCTTTGAAAAAGTGTTGCGGCGAAACGAACTGGCAATCACCGAGTATCTTGAAGTTGACGACTCTGACGTTCTCTTTCATGTGAAGCAGTGGCAACGATCGGAGGATGCAATCCTCGCCGACCTGAGCAGACGATTCACCGCTCGACGGCTGTTCAAGGCGATCGACCTCGACATGCCTGAAGCGGAGCGGCCGGAATTCTTAGTGGCCGCACGAGACTGCGTCGTGCGGGCGGGTTACGATCCGGATTACTACTTCATCGAAGATCGCGCCAGCGATGTGCCTTATTACAGCTACTACACCGCGGAAGGCGCCGAACCGAAGAGCCGAATCTACGTAGAAGACGGCTACGCCCGGCCTCGTATACGCGAGATCACTGAAGTGAGTGAAGTCGTCCGTGGCTTGCAGCGCGGCTATGAACTGCACCGCGTCTGTTTTCCAGCCGAAGTAAAAAACGAAGTCTACAAGCTCTATCACGAGGCGACACCGGGTGACCGCTCGTCAGTGGCCGGAAAGTAGTTGCATTCGGCATTGAGCCGTGGAGATTAGCAATGGCGAGAGTAGCGAACGCAGATGTCACAACAGCCGATAAGTACGTCAAGACGGTGCTCGACGCGCAGACGAAAGAGTGGGGCGGTCCCTTACTGAACCATCTTGTCTACGCGCGCCGCCCGTCAATCTTTAAAGCAGCACGCGGCATGTGGACCGGCATTGAAGCTTCGGGATTAATTGACGGGAGTTTGCGGGCGTTGCTCAATCGCCGCGTCGCTTTCCTGAACGGCTGTGAATTTTGACAGGACATCAACGCTGCCGTGAGCAGCGGGCTAGGAGTTTCCGACGAAAAGATCGACGCCCTCCCCAATTACGCCAGCAGCGATCTTTATACTACGGTTGAGAGCGTGGCGCTCGAATATGCCGATGCGATCACGATAACCGGGCGCGACGTTAGCGACGAACTCTTCGCGCGACTGCGCGAACGATTCGACGAAGATGCTTTGGTGGAGTTGACGGCCACGATCGCCTGGGAAAACGCATCTAGTAAATTTAATCGCGCGTTGCGTGTCCCGTCTCAGCATTTGTGGAAAAGGAACGAATCCACCTGACCCGGGCCTTGTTCGAAAAACATATCTTCCTTTTTGTCGCTTCTACCTAAGACGGGACAAGCAAGAATGCCTGTCCTACTTTTGCAATGCAGACTCTTCAAGCACCGGCCATCTCCAGACTCTCGATCTGCGCAAAAGCTTTTCGCTTTGCGTGCCTCAACATTGGCCTGGCATTGGTCTGCGTGAGTCTTTTTGTTACTGCTGCCGCGCAGGAACGGCGAGTAGATCGTCCCTTAACTTTAGCAGTCCTTGATTTCGGCGACTCTGCCCTCGGGCGTCTCGCCGCCGACAAGCTCGCTACCAATCTAAAACGCGAGAGCCGGTTACTGATTTTGGATCGTGATCAGGTCCGCGCCGCCGCGCGCGGGGCTGCGTACGCGGGCTCGATTAGTTTATCGCTCGGCGAGGCGCGCAATCTTGGCGCCGCGCTCGGCTGTAATTTCTTCATCCTTGGTGATGCGCAAACGCTGCGGCGCTCGCCCTCGACCGGTCCCGTTTATTTTGAATCGTATGCTTCGATCTTTGTGGTGAGTGCACGAACCGGCAGGCTCGTCCGTTGGGATCGTCCAAACTTTCGCGCTGCTACCGCTGCCCTCGCTGAGCAGGCGCTCCTCACGCAACTAGCAAACGGAAACACGGATCCATCATACACAATTTCAATTCATCGGGCTCAGGACGATGAACGCGGCGAACGCGAGTTAACAACTTCGGATCAAATTCCCGTCATCGAAGCAGCGCCGGACGACGATAAGAGTGCCGCCGCGGAAGGGCTGCGATTGCCGCGCGCGTTTCGACATTTGATGCCCGCCTATCCTGAGACTGCGGCGCAGGCGGAAGTAGAAGCCACGGTCGATGTGCTGGTGGATCTCGACGCGACTGGTGAAGTGACGCGAGTTGAAGTTGCCCGTTGGGCCGGGTTTGGACTAGACGAAGCGACGGTCGAGACAGTTCGCCGTTTGCATTTCTTTCCGGCGATGCGCAATGGCGTTGCCATTCCGATTCGGGTCTTGTTGCGTTATAACTTTCGCAAACCACCGAAATAAGAAAAGGAAAACGGGAATGGGGGCATGGGGAAAAGAGCGATGGGTGCGCGCCAGAGTGATTGCCCTTGGTCTGTTCTTGTCCGTTAGTTCTCCCGTTTCCCTTTTCCCGCGTTCCCCATTTCCACCGTCTTCAGAGTCCGCGCTAGTATCCACCGCAACTCGCGAGGGCCGGCTTGCTGTCTTTGACGATGCGTGGACCAGGATCAACGAGCGTTACTACGATCAAACCTTCCACGGGGTAAATTGGGACGCGCAGCGGCCAGCCTTTCGGGCGCTTGCGGGCGAAGCCAATACGAGTCAAGAGCTGTACGCGGTACTGCGCCGCATGGTCGCCTCCTTAAACGATCCGCACACTCGCGTCTTCGCGCCTGAAGAGAAATACGACTGGTGGCGACCACGTTTTGTTAGTGTTGGCTTCGCTATCGCCGAGGTCGCCGGACTACCAACTGTTGTTAAAGTGGATCGCACTTCTGCTGCGCGACAAGCGGGCTTGCGCCCTGGCGACGTTATAGAAACCGTGAACGGCGAAGCGGCGCTGTTTGTCGTTAAGAGTCGTCTGGAAAATTTATCGGAACCCGCCAGCGCCTCGGCGCGGTTCCGCGTTTTTGCGAGACTGCTTGAGGGGCCAAGCGAAACGCCGGTCGAAATAAGCTGGAAAGGAAAAGACGGCAAGACAAAGTCCGCACGGTTTGAGCGCCACTGGCAACAGCGCGAGCTCGGTGTGAACGTTCGTCGCGAACGAGGCAATTCGATCATTGAACTCGAAGCATTCACAAAACCGATTGCGGTTGCTTTCGCTCGTGACCTGAAGAAAAAACTAAACGGCGCACGCGGCGTGGTGCTCGACCTGCGAGTAAACGGCGGCGGGGATGCGGAAGCGATGACCGATATTGCCTCTGCCTTCCTGGGCCTTGGCGTTAACCTGGGACAATTTACGGATCGCGCTGGAACGAGTTTTACAATCTCGACTCATCTCCGCTCTTTGCTTTCGCCCGAACCGCTCGGGCAAACCAACCTGCCTCTGATTGTCCTAACCAGCGAACGCACCGCGAGCGCAGCCGAGATTTTCGTTGAAGCGCTCCGGCGGTCAGGCCGCGCCACTATTATTGGCACGGAAACGTGTGGCTGCGTGCTCGCCGTTCGCACACGACACCTCTTACCCGACGGCGGCTTACTCGATGTTAGCGAGATGGATTACGAAACTGCACAAGGGCAACGTCTCGAAGGACACGGACTACGGCCTGACGAGATGGTTACGGTCGAGCGCAGCGACCTTTACACTGGTCGCGATCGCGCGATGGAATTTGCATTTAGTGAGTTGAGTCGACTTCGGATCGCACTTCGCTGAGCATTGCAGAACCGCGAGCGGTAGCGAGCGGATGCCAGACTCAACCTGCGATTCAATTCGTTCAGCCGACTACAGTTTCGAGTTAATACAAACCTGAATAGTTTAGGATAAAGACTCTCCTTGTTCGTACAACACATACGATATTGCGTTATATAGGTCGTCTTCAGTCCAAAGATATCGTTTGCTACCCCTCGTACCCACGGGCTTCGTTCACTGAACCAACACCCGACTCTTTCATGTTGCATGTCGCGTTGGCTCTTAGAGCAATGCTAGTGTTCTTTCATACGTGCGACGTCTTAAAAGCAGGAAGCTGGAGGTGCAGGCAAAGTTGACTCTAGCACCCGCTCGCTACCACTCGCGGTTCTGCAAATCTTCCTTCGCCTGCCGCGCCCTGCGAAGCTCATGTTATTATCGCGGCGAAGTTCGCAACCCCCGCGGTGAATCAATAATGCTGTATCTATCCCAAGTTTTGGGTCGCCCCATACGCGATCTCGAAGGCGAGCGTGTGGCGACCGTCAAGGACATCATTGTCCGTCTTGGCGAGGACGACCATCCGCCGGTCACTGGTCTGGTCGGGCGCTTTGGCCGTCGTGAATTTTTTCTCTCGCGCTGGCGGATCACCGAGCTTAATGAGCAGGGCGTGCGACTCAATTCGGACGAATTTAATTTTCGCCCATTCGTGCGCCGCGATGGCGAAGTGTTGCTGGCGCGCGACGTGCTCGACAAACAACTGATCGACGTTGATGGCAAGCGAGTGGTTCGCGTTAACGACGTGCAGCTTATCGAGGTCGGAGAAGATTGGCGTGTCACCGGCGCCGACGTTAGCTTTCAGGGGCTTTACCGCCGGCTCGCTCCCGCGGGGTTCCTCGGCACACGCAAGCCGGTTGAAGTGCTTGACTGGGCCGACGTTGGTTATCTCGCGACTGACGCGGCCACCGTCCAGCTCAAGTCGTCCAGCGACAAACTGTCGCGGCTGCATCCGGTTGAAATCGCGCGACTCGCGGAAGCGCTCTCGTATCATCACGGGTTCGAAGTAGTCGAGTCGCTCGACGATGAAACTGCCGCCGAGACGCTTGAGGAAATGCCTTCGGAACAACAGGCGCGAATTCTCGGCAACATGAATGAGGAACGCGCCGCCGACATTCTCGAATGGATGTCGCCAGATGAAGCGGCGGACGTGCTCGGCGATCTGCCGGAAGCAAAAGCGGAAGAGCTGCTCGGCTTAATGGAAGACGAGGAGCAGGCCGACGTGGCGGAACTGCTGCCTTATGAAGACGACACTGCTGGCGGCCTGATGACGACGGAGTTTGTAACGTTGCCGCGCGAGTTGACGGTCGGGGAAGCGCTCGCGCGTTTGCGCGAGATGGCGGAAACGCCAAACATGATCTACTACCTTTACGTGGTTGAACGTGAAGGTTCGTGGAAACTCGTCGGCGTTATCGCATTGCGTAGTTTGATTCTGGCTGATCCCTCGATGCCGCTGGCTGAAGTGATGCGCACCGAATTTCAAAGGGCGCATCCGGATGAAGCCGCGGACGAAGTGGCGCAGAGAATCGCGGAGTACAACCTGCTGGCCTTGCCGGTGATGGACGAAACGGGAGATATTCTGGGCATCATTACGGTAGACGACGCAATGGAGATATTGCTGCCGAAAGATTGGCGGCAACGATTGCCACGACTGTTTGCATAGGAATTCAGCTGCGGATTGCGGGGATAATCGCGGACCAGATTCAAAACAAGAAGCAGGCGCTCAGAAACTTTTTCCAGATTTGTCTAATCCGCGTTAATCCGCGGCCAATACTTCTTATGACTGACGGAGACCCTCCAAGTGGCCGAATCACGAGCAGCGGGAATAGCTACTGGCCGGCGCTTGTTGCGGCGGCGCGGTCGAGGTCTAAAGCCGTCCGGCGGACTTCGGCGCAAGCTGCTGGCATATCTCGCCATCCTCGGTCCGGGCATGATCGCTGCAAGCGCGGGCAATGACGCCGGCGGGATAGCCACGTTCGCCGCCGTCGGCGCTGAACAAAGCTACCGCCTTCTTTGGATTCTAATTCCCATAACAATTAGCCTCGGTCTGGTGCAGGAAATGTGCGCTCGCATGGGAGCCGTCACCGGCAAAGGACTTGCCGATCTCATTCGCGAAAGGTTTGGCGTTCGCTGGACTGCGTTTGTGATGTTGGCGCTCTTGATCGCAAATGCCGGCGTCACAGTCTCTGAATTTGTCGGTATCGCGGCAGCAACCGAGTTGTTTGGCGTGCCTCGTTTCATTTCCGTTCCGCTGTCAGCAGTTGCGATTTGGTGGCTCGTCGTTAAGAGTTCCTATCAACGTGTGGAGCGTGTATTTCTGCTGATGTCGTTGGTGTTCCTTGGCTACATCGTGTCAGCCTTTCTCGCGAAGCCGGACTGGAGCGTCGTCGCAGTCAGCTTGGTAAAGCCAAGCTTCAGTTTTGAGTATGCTTACCTGTTCACCTTCATCGCCGTGGTGGGCACAACGATCTCGCCATACATGCAGGTCTACGTTCAATCGTCCGTCGTAGAAAAGGGCGTAACACCTGAAGACTACGGCAGAACAAAGAAGGATGTCTGGGTGGGAACGATCCTCGCCATCCTGGTTGTGTTCTTCATTGTGGTTTCGACTGCGGCAACTCTGAACAAACATGGACTGCACATTGAAAGCGCGGCCGACGCTGCCCGCGCGCTCGAGCCCTTCGCTGGACCATACGCTGAGAAATTGTTTGCGATTGGTTTGTTTGGCGCCTCAATGTTGGCTGCGGGTGTGTTGCCGCTGGCCACGGCTTACTCGATAAGCGAAGCCTTGGGTTTCGAGAAGGGCGTCTCGCGAAGTTTTCGTGAAGCGCCTATCTTTATCGGCGTCTTCACGTTTCTGATCGCGGTAGGCGCTGCCATCGCGGTCATTCCCGGCTTACCATTGATTCGGGTGCTGCTCGTTACGCAGGTAATCAATGGTCTGCTATTGCCAATCATTCTCTTTGTGATCCTGAAACTCGTGAACGATCGCGAGATAATGGGGGAATACGTAAATAGACCTCTCTACAACGTGGGGGCATGGCTCACCGCCATCATCGTCACGCTACTGTCACTGCTCTTTATTTTCGTGAGTCTCTTTCCCCGGCTGCTGCGCTGAAGCGATCGCGAATCCGGAAAAGATTCACTTGATTCCGTCTCGCCAAGCCGCAGGATCAGTGATAAAAGATTAGGTTCTTGAGCTCGACAAATCTCTTGGTTCTCGCTGGTAAACGTCAACAAGACATGATCAGGCCTCCCCAAAAAAATAAGGTCGCTCTCTTCTCCGTGGCTACCGCGCTAGTGCTGCTCGCGATCTATCTGATTCTCCATTTTGATCATGGAATTCGAGAATTGCTGAAGACACAAATGGGTCTGGCGTCACGGGCGGACACGATCGTTGGCGTCCTGCGGCTGGTCTCTTTCGCAATTCTTGCTTATCTCCTGGTACGCGCCCTCAACGCGCTAATTTTTGATCTGGTCTTTCGTTTTCGGCGGGGGTTTGAAGCGCCGACGCTCGTCCGAAA
>JANLYZ010000401.1:0-21268 GCA_031365905.1 Chloracidobacterium sp.
GCTGGTGGCGGAAAAGTCAGGCGTACCGCTGCCGATGCTCGTCGATGACAGTCGCTTTGAAGCGCGACGAAACGAAGCGGAGTCGGTAATCGAACTGAACAAGTGGGCGCTGGAATGGTGGGAACAGCAACTCGAATCGAGCGCCGAAGGCCGCATCGCCCGCGATTACCTTGAGCGTCGCGAAATCACAGATGACACTCGGAAGACCTTTCGCCTGGGCTACGCGCCGGACAGTTGGGAGTCACTCTCTATTTATCTCCGCCAAAAAGGCGCCACGCAGGATCAGATTGAACTCAGCGGGTTGGTCGTTAAGAAAGAGGAAAGCGGTTCATACGATCGCTTCCGGGGCCGTCTGATCTTTCCGGTCATGGACATTCAGGGCAAGCCGATCGCTTTTGGTGGCCGCACGCTGCGGAATGAAGACGCGAAGTACCTCAACTCACCGGAGACTGCGGCGTATGTAAAAGGGCGCAACCTCTTTGGTCTAAATCTGACGCGCGATGAAATTCGGCGTGCCGGATTTGCGATTCTGGTTGAGGGTTTTTTGGATTTAATCGTTCCATATCAATTCGGCGTCCGTAATGTGGTCGCAAGTTTAGGAACGGCCCTGACGCCAGATCAAGCGCGGTTAGTAAGCAGGTTTGCTCGGAAAGTTGTGGTCAATTATGATGGCGACAACGCGGGCGTGCAGGCCGCCAAGAAAGCGATTCCGATACTTCTCGCTGAAGATTTGGAAGTGAAAATTCTGGTACTTCCGGATAGTTCGGATCCGGATGAGTTCATGAGAAAGTCCGGCGTCAGTGAATATCAACAGCAACGCGGGCTGGCACAACCACACCTTCAATTTGTTATCGATCAGGCGATACGGGATCGCAAACTCAGCAATCCGGCCGACAAAGAAGCGGCGATCGATGAAGTGCTGCCCTACATTCGTGCCGTCCGCAGCCGGATTCAGAAGCGTGAGTATTTCGACATTGCGATGGACTCGTTGCGAGTCGGCGACGTCAGCTTGCGGCGCGAGTTGTGGCATTCGATTCGCCAGGGAACGGAAGGCGCACGCGCCGGCGCGACGACGAGCGCAACTATCAAACGCACGGCGACGAAACCAACGGTAGCGGAGACCCAATTGCTGGAACTCTTGCTTGGCGACGAGACAGTGCGGCGAAATGTCTTGCCGCAACTGGAAACTGCCGATTATGAAGGCTTACCAACCGCCGCAATCTTCAAAGCCGTTGTTGAAATTGAGAGCGAAGGTGGTGACCTCGACTTCGGCAGGTTGAGCGCACGAATTGATGACGCCGACCCCGCCGCTGAACTCCTGCCCATGCTGCTCATGGGAGAAGTCCTAACCCCTGAAGGCGAAGAACAGGACAACACGCGACTTCAGGCCGAGAAATGTTTGGACGCCTTGCGGCTAATGAACATAAACAGCCGGATCCGGGAAGCGTATGCTGAAATTGCCGACGCCGAGCGAGCGGGCGATGAAGGCGAGCTGGTTCGACTGAGTGCAGAGATTGGCGAACTGAACCGACGTCGCAAGTCGTTTGAGCCGCAGAGTCAAATCGCGCAGGCCGAAAACGCTTAACACGAAGGCCGTAAAAAATAATCGACCCGTGCCCAGCGAAGGGTTGCGGAAAGCCAAAAGGATCACCGGGCTACTGTCAGTTGTCCGCCAGCGCGGACTGAACCGAGGCATAAACTTGAGGACCGAAAACAAAGATCGTGACGAGGTGATGGAGCGGCTCCTGGAGTTGGGCGGCGACAAGAAATACCTCACCTTCGACGATCTGAATCGCGAGCTGCCGGAAAATGTTGTCTCTCCCGACGACATTGAAGACGTGCTGCAAAAACTCGAAGGGTCCAACATTCCCGTTGCGGATTCCGATGAACGTTTGCTCGAGCAGGCCACCGCCGTTGGCGTCGTCGATGATGAAGAAGAGACGGACGAAGAGGTCGAGCTGAATCTCTCGGCGGGCGCGTTGGAAAAAACCAACGATCCGGTTCGTTTATACCTGCGCGAGATGGGTGTAGTTCCGCTGCTCACGCGTGAAGGCGAAGTCGTCATTGCCAAGCGCATCGAGCGTGGTCAACTCAAGACTCAAAAGGCCATCAGCCGTTCGCCTATTGCCGTTAAGGAACTCCTGAAAATTGGCGAAGAGCTGGAGGCGGGGAAGACCAGCATCCGCGAGATCGTTGTGTTCGCGGAGCAGACGGAGTTGACCGGCGACGAAGATGTTGACAAGGCTGAGGAGTACAAAGCCTGGACGATTGAAGGCATCGAGAATATCCGCAAGGTTTTCAAACAGGGACTGAAAGACTGGGAAAAGCTGCGCGAAGAATTGAAAGCGGCGCGCGGCAAGAAGAGCAAAAAAATACTGCGGCTGCGCCGGCAAGTGGCCCGGCTGCGGCTGGAAATAGCTCAGGAGATTGGGCGCCTAAATGTCACCGAGCGCGCGCGACAACGCTTGATCGGTTCTATCCGGAGCGTGCAAAAGGAGGTGCGCGATGCTGAAAGGGAAAGCGAAAGTCTCACCGAAAAGCTCGACCGGAAGCGTCTCAAACTCGACGATCAAAAAGAGTTCAAGGGTCGCGTGTCGGCAGCGAAGAAACGTTTGCTGCAGATTGAAATTGAACACTACATTAGTCCCGTAGAAATAAAGAGATGTTTACAGGCAATCATTATTGGAGAACAGCAGACCGGGCAGGCCAAGCGTGAGTTGGTTGAGGCTAACCTTCGTTTGGTCGTTTCCATCGCCAAGAAGTATACGAACCGCGGGCTCGCTTTTCTGGACCTGATTCAGGAAGGCAACATTGGTTTGATGAAAGCAGTTGACAAGTTTGAGTGGCGGCGCGGCTATAAGTTTTCTACCTACGCAACGTGGTGGATTCGCCAGGCGATTACGCGCGCCATTGCCGATCAGGCGCGAACGATTCGCATCCCGGTGCACATGATTGAGACCATTAACAAACTGATTCGCACGTCGCGCTCGCTGGTGCAGGAGTTGGGCCACGAGCCGACGAGCGAAGAGATTGCGCGGAAGATGGATATTCCGGTGGCGAAGGTGCGCAAGGTCCTAAAGATTGCTCAGGAACCAATCTCTCTAGAGACGCCAATTGGCGAAGAAGAAGATTCGCATCTAGGCGACTTCATTGAAGACAAGTCGATATTGAATCCGGCTGACGCTGTGGTAGCCGCCAATTTGCGGGAAATCACTGATGAAGTTTTGGCGACGTTAACGCCGCGCGAGGAAAAAGTGATCAAGATGCGCTTTGGTCTTGGCACAACCGGTTCGGAGCACACGCTGGAAGAAGTGGGCCAGCATTTTGCCGTCACGCGCGAACGCATTCGGCAGATCGAGGCAAAGGCGCTGCGCAAACTGCGTCATCCATCTCGCTCTCGCAAGCTCAAGGCGTTTCTCGAAAACACTCAGCACTAATCTATTTCTGACAGAAGTAAGGGCGCAGAGAACTTAGTTCATCTGCGCCCTGTCCCTTGGTCACTGGTTGTTTATCTACTTGAGAGATAAAAACGTCGCACTCCTGGCGGTATAATCAAACTCGTGGTTATACGCAAAACCGGGGAATGCAATCGCTTGCGTAAACTGCACTCGCGCCTCCATGCGATTGTCCTGCAACTGCGTAGTGATAACTGCGTCAGCGGGAATGCCATACTCCGCGGAATTCTTTACCAGTTGTTCCTTGATCCACGATGCCGGTTTTCCTAAGGCGGCCGCGGCGTCGACATCGTTCCGCATCAGATCCTTGATTTGATAATCTTTATAAAAGACCGGAATAACCTGATAGCCGGTATAGACCACGGCGGCAATAACCGCGGCCACAACCAGAAACTTTAGACGCGCGCCACCTTGCTCAGATTTTCTCGACCTGGTGTTCATCTGGTCATCCTTACTGTCTCCGAAAAACCTCGCGCACTGACTTTCCTAACAACGCGGGTCCAATCTCTCTTCCGTCAACAATTCGCGGTTTGCCAATACGTTCGAGCAGTACCCACTGAACGTGACCCGCTGTTCGTTTCTTGTCGTGCGCTATCGCGCTCACTACGGCGCGTTCGTCCAGGTTCCGGGTCGACGGCAGCGGACCACAAAGGCTGACTGCCTCGCGCAACAATTCTAACTCCGTTTGGTCAAGCAGGCCCAGATTTTTCGAAAGCTCCCCCGCCACCAACATACCCTTACCCACCGCTTCCCCATGGCGGAAGCGCTTATAGTTTGTGACTGTCTCCAGCGCATGAGCGATGGTGTGGCCGAAGTTTAGAATTCGACGTGAACGGCGATCGGTGCGGCCCGGATCTTCGCGTTCATCTGCCGCCACGATTGAGGCCTTGAATGCACAATGGGAGGCGATGAGTTGTTCTAGTCGCGACGAGATCAAGCCTTCCTCCGGGCTAAGCTTTAAGAATTCTGTCGTTTCTCTGAAGAGCTTGCGGCTACCCACCGCTCCCTGCTTCACGCATTCGCACCAACCGGCGATCAGTTCCCTTGGCGGTAAGGTGGCTAGCGTTTGAATGTCAGCGATGACCGCTCGCGGCTGATGAAAACTGCCAACCAGATTCTTGCCGCCGCGCAAATTCACGCCCGTCTTACCCCCGACAGATGAATCAACCTGAGCCAGCAAGCTGGTGGGAACCTGGATAAAGGGAACGCCGCGCAGGTAAACAGCGGCTGCAAAACCAGCCACGTCGCCGACCACGCCACCACCCAACGAAACAACACCATCATCGCGCTCGAACCCCGCTTCATGAAGAAAACGAAGCACGCTTTCGATAGTTTGGACTGACTTGTATTGCTCGCCGTCTCCAATCAGAAAATGTGAGACGGCAAAACCGCTCGCCTGCAAACTCTTTACGACTGCCGGGCCATAAAGCGCGAAGACCCTGGGGTTGGAAATGACAGCGATTCGCCCTGCCCGCTTGACCAGACAACTTCGCGCTACGTCGCCGACTTGCAAGAGGGTGCCGCGCCCGATCCGAATTTCGTATTCGTGCGGTTGTGCTTCAGTATGAACTCGCAGTCGCGGCACTTGTCTCATCTCCTCGCGGATCAACTTCGAAAAGAGGCGCCGTTGAGACTATTGCAGATTGAGAGCGGGTGCAACCGACTAGATCGCGGTTCCATTGTTCCTGAAGTTGAAGTGATTCGGATTTGGAAGGTATGACTGGAAAAGCGAATGGGCGCGACATACGTGGGAGTGCGTCGCGCCCATTCATTTTTTGTGGTCACTGTCCTCACCCCAGCAACCACTTGAGACGGAGGATTCACCAACCGTCTCTTCTTGCCCCACAATATACATCGCAACGCGTGTGCCAGCAAGATTCACGCTGTTAACAGTTATGAAGTTTGAAAATTTACTGAGGTTCTTCGTTTCAGTTCTGTTTCGCACCAAGAAATCCAGCCGGCGCCGGTTTGGAAACAGAGTAATTATTTCAATGCTGAACGTAAAAATTTCACGGGTTATCATTCGACGCACCCAACGTTTGTTGGATGACGCGCGCTAGCGAGGCTGCGTAGTTTTCGATTTCATCCTGACTCTTGCCTTCAATCATGATCCGTGCCAGCGGCTCAGTTCCAGAGTAGCGTAGCAGCAGCCTTCCTTGGGAACCGAGTTCGCGTTCCACTTCTTGCGCAACATCTTGAACCGCAGCGACCTCAGCGAATGGCCGCTTAACTTTAACCTCGACGTTGACGAGAATTTGCGGAAACTCCTGAAATCCTGCGGTGAGCTCATGCAATTTTTTGCCGGGTTCAGTCATTGCGCGCAACATGCAGAGCGTCGTGATCAAGCCATCGCCGGCAAGGCTTAAACGCGGGAAGATGATGTGGCCTGACTGCTCGCCGCCAAGACTGGCGCCCAATTTCAATAACTCTTCCAAAACATATTTGTCGCCAACGTCGGCGCGAATCAGTCTTATGCCTTCGGATGCAAAGGCGAGCTCAAGCCCGATGTTGCTCATCACTGTTGCCACCACCGTATCGTGGTTCAATTCACCCCGGGCCCGCAGATTTTTCGCGAGCACCCACAGGCTGCCATCACCATTGACCAGTTTTCCCTTCGCATCAACGAACAATGCTCGATCCGCATCGCCATCGAAGGCGACGCCGAGCTGCGCCTGTTGCTTGATCACTTCAGCCTGGAGCGCTTCGGTATGTAGCGAGCCAGAGCCGAGATTAATGTTGCGGCCATCGGGTTGGTTGTTGATGGTGGTGATGGTTGCCCCGAGTCGTGCAAACAACTGCGGCGCGATGTTTGAAGCCGCGCCATTTGCGCAATCGAGCACGAGGCTTGTCCCGTGAAGGGAAAGGTCACGGCCGATTTCACTGGCCAAAAAGTCGGCATAACGAGATTGTAAATCGGCGACATCGCCTGCATTCGTTTCGACCGCCGTAACGTAACCAGCAACGGTCTTGCTTTCCGCAAACACATCGCTCTCGATGAGCCGTTCAGTCTCTTCGTCAAGCTTGCGTCCTGATGGCGCAAAAATCTTTATGCCATTGTCGCGATACGGATTGTGTGAAGCGCTGATAACTACACCGGCGTCGGTCGGAAGTGTGCGGGCGAGGAAAGCGACTCCCGGCGTCGTAATCACGCCGGCGGATCTCGGCGCGGCGCCGGCTCGCGTCATTCCTGCAATCAACGCTTGTTCGAGCCACGCGCCCGATTCCCTCGTGTCGCGCCCGATCACAATCGCCGGCGCGCGACCAAGTTTTTCCGTAAGGCGACGAGCAAGCGAAGCGCCGAAGATCTCAATCGTGGCGGCGTCCAGCGGAAAGCTTCCGGCCTCGCCGCGCATGCCATCCGTGCCAAAAAGTTTCTTCATTTAAGCTGGAAAGGAAAAGAGTGCAAGCTATCGGTCGCGGGCGTAACCAGGCTCGCGAATAAAGGCGAGCCGTCTCCCCTCACGAATCTGAGATGGAGATCGCCGCGGCTCTTTGCCGCCACCTCCACACGAATGTCGACGGCCGGATCGAGGACATCAATCTTTGGATCGGAAATGTTGATTGCGACCCGCGAAACATTGAAGCTTTCTTTCTTACCGTCTAACCAAACGGTTTCAGTGACAGCTTTGCGCAAAGCATTAATTCGATCCGCAGGACCGCGCAATCTGATCTTCACAGGACTGACGCTAACACTGCCCAGTTCGTAACCTTCAGGAAGCTTCCCCTCAAACTTGACCTCGACTTCCAGTTGCGCTTCCACGACCGGCTCAAGCCGAATCGGAACAGTCGCCGGATGAAAGCCCTGAATCCTAACGTCTTCCTGCAAGTCTATTTTGACGCGATCAAGGGTCAACTTAATAATCCGCTCGCCCGCTTTCTGATCGCCCAAATCAACATTGGCGATCAGATCGCGCGGCCCAATCCGATCCAGTTTGTCCTTACTTCCGGTAAGAATCACGTCCACCGTGTCGGGTGGATCATTACTTATTTCCAGGCCGGCAGGTTGCAGGAAATTCAGTTGCACACCGGAAACGCGCAGCGTCACGGGCTTGTTCTGTCCGGTGACTCCTAACCAGAGCGCTATGGTTATTGCGAGGGCGAGCAACTTCAAGCCCCAGTCTTCGAGAAACAACTTGCGCAGCATGCGTTCCGGTGCGGTCGGTATTCGCGGGACTGGGCCGGTCTCGCTGTCGTCAGTGTCTTGATAGGGCATACGATTTCAAATCTCAGATCAGTTCACCCGCAGATTACGCAGATTACACCGATTGAAAGCATGAACGCGTTCACATGATTTGCATCGGAAAGTCCAACTCTCTTCTAACTTCTTTTGCCATCGGTGTAATCTGCGTAATCTGCGGATGGCAGTTCTTCAGATCGAGGCAACTTCTTCAGTCTCCGCATCCGGTTCGCCCGGCTTGTCCTGAGCTTTCAGCTTCTCGCGTTTCGCCGAAATCTGAAGAGCTTCGGAAATTGCCGCGCGAAGTTTGGGCGCGTCCAACCCCCGCTTAATCTCTCCGTGCTGCACAATTGAGATCAACCCGGACTCTTCTGAAACTACCACCGCAACCGCGTCAGTATCTTCAGTAACTCCGAGCGCAGCACGATGCCGGGTGCCAAGATCGCGCGACAGCCGCGGATTCAAAGTTAACGGCAGAAAGCAGGACGCCGCAGCCACGCGATGGCGGCGCACTACGACGGCCCCGTCGTGAAGCGGCGACTCGGTGTTGAAAATGCTCACTAGCAGGTCGTAACTGAGTTCGGCATCGAGCTTCACGCCGCCATCGATAATGTTTTTCAGCCCGATGTTGCGCTCGATCACAATCAGGGCGCCGGTCTTGGTTGAGGCGAGCGAGGTTGCGGCGAGGATTATTTCGTCGTAGACGCCTTCGCCAAACTGCCCGTGCTGCCCGCGCGTAAATGGCATGCGAACGCGATTGCCAAACGTGATCAGCGCCTGGCGAATCTCGTTTTGAAAGAGAACGATGATCGCGACGCCGATATAGAGCAGCGCGCCGCGCAAAATGAAGGCGAGTGTAGCCAGGTCTTGTCTGACGGCGAGCCAGTAAAGGAGAGCGAAGGCCCCGATCGCAGCGGCCATGGGAGCGGCGCGCGTTCCGCGAACGAGTTTCAAAACTGCATACACAAGCAAGAAGACAAGAATGACATCCGCGATGTTGCGCGGCTCACTCAGCCTTCCCAGATACTCCGTGTATGGCAGTAGTAACAACATTCCTGAGTTTGAAAAGCCGAACTTGCGATTTGCGATTCAGGGGCTGCAATTTAGTTTTACCGGGCCGAGTCCGTAATCTTTGCTGGGCTTTTTAGCCGACGTGTTCCGGAACAACGTTTCGCTTTGTGCTGTGACTTTCACGCGCCGACTCCAGAAAAATCATTTCGACATTGGGTTCGGCCTTTCTGATCAACTTCTCAATTTCTTCGTTCGTACGCTCAATGTCGTCCGTTACAAGGTCGTCTCGCAGGTTGACGTGAGCGTTTATCAAAATCTGTTTCGGCGCCAGATGCATAGTCAGCAGTTCAATTAACTTTACTACATTCGGATGACTTTCGATCGCGGCCTTGATTGCCTGCCGGCTTTTCGGACTGGCCGCTTCGCCCAGCAACAAACCGCGCGAGGATCGCGCGAGAATAAACGCAACGATTGCGAGCACCACTCCAATCATTATCGACGCCAGCCCGTCCCAGTAAGCGCCGGCGCCGGGGCCCGTGTGGTGCTCGGTCAAATAAAGTCCGCTCGCCGCGATGATGATACCGAGCAGCGCCGCGGAATCTTCAAAGATCACCGTCTTGGCAGTCGGGTCTTTCGACTCGCGAAGGTATGCAAAGAACCCCAGGCCCTCATGCTGCGCTTCTTTTCTTTCCTGATAAAGAGCCAGCGCGATTGAACAGCCTTCCAACAAAAACGAAATGCCGAGTACCCAGTAAGCCCACTTCAAGTTTTCCGGAGCGTGCGGGTGATTTAGCTTCACTATGCCTTCGTAAATCGCATAGGTCGAACCAACTCCGAAAATAAAAATTGCTGCGATGAACGACCAGAAGAAGCGCTCCTTCCCGTAACCAAAGGGATGTTTCTTCGAAGCCGGGCGCTTGTAAAAACGCAATCCGAGCAGCAGAAAAACCTGATTGGTGGTGTCGGCAATCGAGTGAAACGCTTCGGCCATCATGCCCGAAGATCCCGTCATGAACGCCGCCGCGAGCTTCAGAATTGCAATTACTGCGTTGGCAAAGAGCGCGCCCAGTACTGCCAGCATCAACGAGTTCCTTAGGTTGCGAAATGGATAGCTCCGCGTGGATTATCGCGAAAAAATGAGCGTCTGGCAATGAGGATGGGTTACCTGGGAGCGCGAGCGTCCCGCCTGCACGCGCGCCGAAGGCGCGAAGTCTTTTCGGCCCCACGCTACTGTTGCGTGCGTCGTTTGATGTTTCCGCCTTGCAGAAAACCCACCAGCTCTCCGCGTGCGTTTACTATCGCGAGCGCACCGACGCCGTTTTCTTTCATCACTGCTTGCGCGGAATCGAGTGTTGTTGAGGGTTCGACAAAAAAACGCGGCTCGACAGGACGCATGACGGCCTGCACGCGCGTGGTGGCCCAGCGCTCGCGGGGTAGCGATTTCAGATCTTCGAGCGTCAGAATCCCGTGTAGGCGCCCGCCGATCGCAACCGGAAAACTTGTCTGACGATGCAGCGGAAGAATGTCGTCCACAAATTTCGTGACGATGAGCCCTGGCTCAAGCGCGACTGGCGGCGACATTGCTTCACCCACTGTCACCAGCCTCGCGTGCTGCGCGCTTTTCACTACCTTCATCGCAGTATCGAGCAGGAAGAGTCCCACCAGAATTGACCAGACGCCCATGAAGTAAGGCTGGGCGGCACGCCAGTTTGGTGAAATTAGAATGTAGACTCCGAAGAGAATCAGCATACCGCCGATCAAGACGCCGCAGATGCCGGCTTTCCTGGTAGCGTCTTTGATGTCTCCACTTCTGCGCCAAAGCAACGCACGCAATACGCGACCGCCATCGAGCGGGTAACCGGGAAAGAGATTGAAGAGTGCGAGGAGTACGTTGCCGGCAGAGATCAAAGCGAAGACGACGAACGTCGCTTCGTAGTTTCCCATCGCCGCGATCTTTGCCGCTACAAAAGCAAGCACCGCAAATAAGAAACTTGATGCTGGACCAGCGAGGGCAATGCGAAACTCAGCCCGGGGATTTTGCGGGTCCGTTTTGAGACGGGCGAGACCGCCGAAGGGATGGAGCACGATCTCTTCAATCTCAATTCCTTCGGCACGGGCCATCAAAGCGTGCGCGAGTTCGTGACCGAAGACAGATAGGAAAAGTCCAGCCGTGGTAATCAGCCCCAGGAGCCAGGCCGTAAGCGGGGCATGAGGCGGCACGCGAACGTTGACAATTTGTAAGGGGTGGCTTTGCAAGTTGCCGGCGATCAACCACACACTGAGGACGACGACTGCGAACCAGCGATAGTCTATCCGCACCGGAATGCCATAGACACGCGCGATCGTCAGTTGCCGTTTGACTAGCTGAAGCAGATTCATTGGCCGCCTCGGGGTTTTGCAGAACCGGGAGCGGTAGCGACCGGATCCCACACTCATCCTGCAATCAATAAATGTTGGTTGGAGAGAACTTCTAGTACCCAGTTGAGTGCTGAGATCCGGTCGCTACCACCACCCCACGCGGGTTGCCCGGGCGGGGACCCCGGTCCGCTCCCGGTTCTGTAATGAACGCGGCGTTCGCAGATACTAGAAAGCGCCGCTGGCTTTCTGCCAGTCAACTTCCCACAAGACAACCGGCTGCTCGCGATTTTTGACGGTGATTGGATCGCGCGGTTGAAGTTTGTAGCGACTGCGCGCAGCCTTGGCGGTCGCTTCGCTGATGAGGATCTGACCGCCCTTCGCATTTGACTCGAGACGTGAAGCCGTGTTGACCGCATCGCCGATGGCCGTGTATTCAGAACGACGTTCGGAGCCGATGTAGCCGACGATCACATCGCCGGTGTGCAGTCCAATGCCGACGCCAACTTCCGACAAGCCCTCGCCGCGCAATTCGGCATTGATGCCCAGCAGACGCCGCTGCATTGCTACGGCCGCGTTCAAAGCGTTCGACGCGTCTTCCGGAGTGGTAGTGGGCGCGCCGAAGAGCGCCATCAAGCCGTCACCGAGATATTTATCAAGCGTTCCGCCGTGCGCAAAAATAATGTCGGTCATCGCGGAGAAGTAGCGGTTGAGGAGACTGACAATTTTCTCCGGCGCCGCGTGCTCGGAAATCCTCGTGAAGCCGCGAATGTCTGCAAAGAGAATCGTAATTGTTTGGTTAACGCCACCCAGCTTGAACGACTCGGGATTCTCGAGCATCTGTTTCACTACATACTCGGGCAGGAACCGGCTGTAGTTTGCGCGGGCCACTTCCTCACGCGCCAGGCGCTCATGCGCGCGCGCGTTCTCAACCGCGATTGCCGTCTGCGCAGCAACTGCGCTGATCAATTCGAGATCATCCGGCTTGAACGCGGCAAAGGGATCGAGTCGATCAGCGTAGATAGCGCCGTGCACTCTCGACTCGCCCACCAGCGGTGCGCAGATGGTTGATCGCACTCCCTGAGACACGATCGAATCGACACCGGCAAACTCTTCGTCTGACGCCGCGTCCTGCGAAAGCAACGCCACGCGATCGCGCATCACTTTGCGCGTGATGGTTCGGCCGATCGACATCTTGCGTGCGTGGTTATTCAAGCTCTCATCGCGCGCGCGCATGGCGATGGGATTCAACTTCACGTCTTCCGGATTTTCTTTTCCTGTGCCTTCTGCCAACAGCGCCACCACTCGATCAGCCGGAGTGGAACGGAAAATTACGTCCGTCGCCTTGGCAAAGATGGCCTCAAGATCGAATACCGACCCCAGCGTCTTGCTCATCTCGTAAAGCGCGGAGAGGATGTTTGCTTTTCGCTGTAGCGCCTCCAGTACCTTGTCTCTTGACTGGCCCGTCGTCGTCGCGCCGGGCAAGTCTTCGCCCGTCTTGCGGAGGACGGTCTGCATTACGTCATTAGCAGAAACGACCAACTGCGTGTGTCCCAGCGGCTTGTCGTCGTAACGAACGTCTGTGGTGCGTTCTTCCGCGCGCTGTTCGAAGCGCAGGGTGCTGGCACCGATGGTTATGCGATCGCCGTTTTTCAGTAGGTATTCCGAGTGTGGACTCCCGTTAACGAATACCTTGTTGGCGCTACGACGGAGTTCGCCATTGATTATGGCGCCGTCTACGAGCGTAAAAGAGCCATCGTCAGTTGATTTGATATGCGCGTGATAACGAGAAGCCCGCGGGTCATCCAGCACGACGGTGTTGTCCGGTGCGCGACCAATGGTGCACGCGCCCTGAGGAAGAAAGCTGTATTCCCATTGGCGGCCGCTGGCGTCGGTGACTTTCAGGAGTGCCATGACAAACGAATCGGTTTCTAAATCAGCGGGAGCATGTCCCTATTCAATAAATGCCTAACTAAGTGCCAGGGTAAAGTGCAACTATTCCACATCGATCCTAACATGGTTTCACTGCGACAACTAACCATGTTTGCAGAGCTAATAATACTCCGTGACCCCGGACATGGAGATCGCAATTGAAGGTTATTACCGCTGATCAGTTCGCTTCATCAAGTCGTTCTGAAACTGGTGGCGGGTGCGTTACGATCACAATGCGCGACGTCACGCTTTTGATTGTTGACAAGCTACTAAGTGGAAAAGTCAAGGCGGAAGACTCAAATTGTTTGCTCCGCTTTTCACTTGCGCGACCAGTGATCCGAATCGCTTGACGCTTTGCAAGACCAGTTGCTAGACTCAAAACACTTACCAAGCTAGGGCCCGGCGCAAGATATGCGTCGCTCGGATTTCCCCCAGACCCGCGCGTGCGGCGCAGTCTGATTTTCAAACTCAATGGAGGTGCTGCGGTGGGCTTCAAAGTCGGCCAGAAGGTTGTTTATCCCAATCACGGTATCGGAACCATCGAGCAGATCGAACAGAAGCAAATAGGCGCTGCCTTACTTCCTTTCTATACGCTTCGGCTCGCTGCTAATAATTCCCTCGTGCTGGTTCCCGTATCAAACGCAACAGAAGTCGGCCTGCGATCGCCAATCACTTCAGGCCAGTGCGAAATGCTCTTCACATTGCTAGCTGATGACTTTTCGTTCCCGGCCCACGATTGGAAGGACCGCTTCAAGGACTTCTCCGAAAAGATGCGTACCGGAAACGTCTTCGAGGCTGCTGAAGTGCTCAAGCATTTGACCTACCTCGGTAATTTAAAGCCGCTTTCATTCCGCGAGCAGCGCATGCTCGAGCGGTCTCGCTACCTGGTGATTTCGGAATTGGCCGCGGTTTGTCGGCAGCCGGAATGCAACATCGAGCCGCGTGTGGAAGAAGCTCTCGCTCGGGCCTGCATGAAGCACGATCGCCGGCCAGTCCGCGCACGTGCCGCCGGAGCTGCTGCCGGCCACTGATCAGGGAAATCTCAACAAACCAAGCGCATGTTATTTAGCTCTCAGCGGAGGGATCCTCAAGCTGTGTTCCGAGCATCGTGGCCGCATGCTATAATCCCAGTCTGAGTCAATTTCCGCCTTTAACGATGGACGAACCAGGCAGTAATCTCACCCGAAGTTTTCCGCAGAGCGCTATGCCAGCCGCGCTGCTCGTATGATTCCACTTCTGAAACTAATTGCGATTGCATTCCTGGTTGGCACGAATGGATATTTCGTCGCGTCAGAATTTGCGCTGGTATCTGTGCGGCGGGCAAGGCTGGAAGCCCGCGCTGCTGCCGGCAGCAAGAACGCACGCGCGGCTCTTCGCCTGCTTGATAACCCGACCGTCTTCATATCTGCAGTCCAGTTTGGAATCACGCTCGCTTCGCTCGCTCTGGGCTGGATCGGCGAACCGACTGTTGCCCACCTGCTCGAGCCAATCGCTTCAGCTATTGCGTCAGAAGGGCGAGCTGGCTATGTGGCCCACATAATGGCGATTGTTATCGCTTTTTCGGTAATCACATTCATGCATATCGTATTCGGCGAGTTAATGCCGAAGATGATCGCTCTTGAACGCGCCGAAAGAATTGCGCTTTTCTGCTCGCGGCCCTTGGAGCTGTTCGCGAAAGTATTTGGCGCGCCCCTTTGGATTTTCAATTCGGTAGGCGCTTTTCTGGGCCGTCTCATTGGCCTCAAATCCACGCTGGATCACGCGGCTGTTTACACTGAAACAGAACTGCGCCAGTTGATCGACGTGGCGCGCGATAGTGGCTACCTGCGAGCTGAAGAAAGGCGTTTGATTCATCGCGTGTTTGAGTTTTCCGACACGGTGGTGCGCGAAGCGATGGTGCCGCGAACGGAAATGGCGGCCGTTCCAAGCGGCTGTTCGCTCGAGGAGATCACCAAAGCATTTCATCAACATGGGTATTCGCGTTTGGCAGTTTACAAAGAGTCGCTTGATAACGTGTTGGGCTTCATTCACAGCAAAGACGTCATGCCGTTTCTTCTTTGTCCCGAAAGATTTCGGCTCGAGGAAGCGCTGCAACCGCCGCTTTATGTAGTTGATACCGGACGCCTGGAAGATGTTTTGCGACAGATGCAGAGAGCGAAAACTCATTTCGGCTTTGTCGTGGACGAACATGGCGGACTCGAAGGCATCATCACGCTGGAAGACTTGCTGGAGGAAATTGTTGGCGATATTTCTGACGAACACGACGAAGAAGTCAACGAACAGATCGCGGCCGATGGGGAGAATCGTTACGTGCTGGCGGGCGGGTTGGCGGTGCGCGATCTTAATCGCCGGCTCAAGCTTTCATTGCCGGAGTCTGAAAGTTACACCACCATCGCCGGCTTCCTCATGACTGAAGCGGGACACGTACTTAAACCTGGCGACGAAGTAAACTACAACGGGATTCGCTTTGAAGTTGATCGCGTTGAACGACGACGCGTGATTACGGTGCGCCTGGAATTGCCCGCCCCTGATCAGGCAGCCGCGACCGCTGAACCCGCGAGTGAAGGTGCGCGCGCCGCCGGTTAGTTGTTTGCCAGCTTTCGCAAAGGTTAGCCCAACGGACCACCAACAGATTCGAGGCAATTTGTCGGGTTAAGATGTTAAAATACGCTATGCTTATTACAACAGGAAAAGTCCACAGCGGTAGAATTGAGTTAGACGATAATATCCTACCTGAAGGTTCAAAGGTTACGATTCTCGCGCATGAGGATGACGAGGCTTTTCAACTTGCTCCGGACGACGAGGTGAAGCTCCTGGCAGCGATTGAGGAAGCAGGGCAGGGAGAATTGATCGACGCCTCCGAGCTTCTTCATGAGCTTAGAACTCAGTGAGCGCGGTACTACCTCTTCGAGTCGTCCCCAGTGCAGCGGCGGCTATTCGGGAGGCCGCAAAGTGGTGGAGTGCGAATCGTCCAAAAGCACCGTTCGCCTTCGTCGAAGAGCTTGAACGCGGGTTCCAACTTATTGCCTCGCAACCGACCCTTGGCGCCAGTGCACGTAATACGGAGCTCTCCAACGTGCGTCGAGTCCACTTGGCTCGCGTCCATTATCATCTTTACTATCGGATCAATTCTGAACCACCTTCAGTCGAAGTGCTTGCTCTATGGCATACGAGTCGTGGTGAAGCGCCACCGGTATGACGAGGGTTTCCTTCTCATCCGCTTGTACTGAATGCTAAAGTTTCGGCAAAGCTTGTCCTTATTAGTACGGCTGGAAAGCGAGAACGATATGAGCTGGATTGAAGCTGTAAACGCACGCGAGATTCTGGATTCACGTGGCAACCCCACGATCGAAGCGGAAGTCACTTTAGTCGGCGGCGAGGTTGGCCGCGCGGCAGTGCCGTCGGGTGCTTCAACCGGCGAACATGAGGCCGTGGAGTTGCGCGATGGCGACAAGAAGCGTTATTGCGGCAAGGGCGTACTCAAAGCCGTGCATAATGTGAACGAGATCATCGCGCCGGAAATGGACGGCCTGGATGCACTCGATCAAGCAGAGATTGACAGCGCTCTAATTGCCCTCGATGGCACGCCGACCAAGTCGAAGCTTGGCGCTAACGCGCTACTGGCTGTTTCGATGGCGACTGCGCGCGCCGCTGCCGCTTATCTCGAGGTTCCACTCTACAAATATCTCGGTGGTCCAAACGCGCGCACCTTGCCGGTGCCGATGATGAACATCATTAACGGCGGCGCGCATGCCGATAACAACGTCGACTTTCAGGAGTTCATGATCGTGCCGGTTGGCGCTGAAACTTTTAGCGAGAGCCTGCGCATCGGCGCGGAAATTTTTCATACACTGAAGGCTGTACTCAAGAAAAAGGCCTACGCTACCAGCGTTGGTGACGAAGGCGGCTTCGCTCCAAATCTGCGTTCCAACGAGGAAGCGATCGAAACCATCCTCGAAGCGATTACTCAAGCCGGATACGTTGCCGGCAAGGATTGTCTGTTGGCGCTCGATCCGGCAGCCAGCGAGTTTTACGACGGCAAATCTTACGTTTTCAAAAAGAGTGACAAACGTGCGCTGTCGAGCGAGCAGATGGTCGCGTTCTGGAAAGCGTGGTCTGAAACCTATCCAATAATTTCGATTGAAGACGGCATGGCTGAAAACGACTGGAGCGGTTGGAAGGCTTTGACTGATGAACTCGGCGCCCGCGTGCAACTCGTCGGCGATGATCTCTTTGTGACCAACACCGAATTCCTGCGCAAGGGAATCGATCTGGGCGTCGCAAACTCCATTCTGATCAAAGTAAATCAAATTGGCACTCTCACTGAAACTCTGGACTGCATCGAGCTCGCGAAAACAAATGGGCGCACCGTTGTTATCTCGCATCGTTCCGGTGAGACGGAAGATCCGTTTATTGCCGACCTGGCCGTGGGTACCAACGCCGGCCAGATCAAGACCGGCTCGCTTTCGCGAACCGATCGCATTGCCAAATACAATCAACTGTTGCGCATTGAGGAAGATTTGAGAGGCGCCGCGCTTTATCCGGGTCGCGCCGCCTTTAAGGTGAAGATTAATGAATCTGTCAGACATCAGGCATCTGTTTGATTATACCGAGTGGGCCAATGATCTCGCGCGCAACGCGGCGGCGGGACTGAGTTCTGACGATCTACGTCGTGATTTCAAGATCAGTCACAGCTCGATCTTTGGAACGCTGTTACACATGGCCGGCGCAGAATGGATTTGGCTGGAACGCTGGCAGGGGCGATCGCCGGCGGGCAAGGACGCCTGGTCGCTCTGGACAATTGATTCATGCACCGATCTCGAAACTTTGGATCAGCGCTGGTGCGAGGTTGTGAAGCGGCGATCTGAATTGATTGCTGAGCTCGACGAATCTTGCTTGGCGGCCGAGCTGCCCTTTACGTTGCTTAACGGCGATCAGAATTCAATGCGCCTGGCCGATCAAATGCAGCACGTCGCCAATCATGCGACACTGCACCGCGGACAGGTGGTGGGCATGATTCGCCAACTTGGCATCGCGCCACCCTCTACGGATTTACTGTTCTACTTGCGTCGCGAGATACCTGCGTAGCTGCATTTCATTCCGAAGTTTATGACAGAATCCTGGGAGCGCGGCGATTATTTGATCAGCACCGATCGCTCGCGTCTCGATGTCGCGTTGATTCACGACTACATTTCCAATCAATCTTACTGGGGCCAGGGCCGCACGCTTGAAGTGGTGCAGCGCGCGCTCGACAATTCCCTGAACTTTGGACTTTACGACAAGACTGCGCAGGTGGGCTTCGCACGCGTCGTCACGGACTATTCGACCTTCGCCTGGGTCGCTGATGTTTTTGTGTTGGCAGAACATCGCGGGCGCGGCTTGTCGAAGTGGCTGATGGAGGTGATGCTGGCACATTCGCAATTGCAGGGCTTCCGCCGCTGGGTGTTGGCGACGAAAGACGCGCAGGCGTTGTATGCCCGATTCGGTTTCATTCCTTTGCATCGGCCGGAACGCTGGATGGAGCGTCCTGATCCGAATATGCAGGAGAGTCCTGATTACTGGAAGAAGTAACGCAAACTGTTAGTTTGCGTGCAGCAAGCGAGACACCCAACTGAGTGCCGACGAGTCGATTGCAAACGAACAGTTTGCGTTAGGTAATAAGGAGTTCCCCGTTGAACCAAAACCGCGGACCAGTAGCATTAATCATTATTGACGGTTGGGGTTACTCCCCGCGTCGCGAAGGCAATGCCATCGCGCTGGCGGAGACGCCGTACTACGACGAGCTTTGTGAAAACTATCCGCAGACGTTGTTGGAGGCGTCAGGCACGCATGTGGGTTTGCCTGCCGGCGTTATGGGCAATTCAGAAGTCGGGCATTTGAATATCGGCGCGGGACGCGTTATTCGCATGGACCTATCGCGGATCGATCACGACATTGCGACTGGAGAGTTTTTCCGTAATGAAGTTTTCCTCGCAGCGATAAACGGTGCGAGGACGCGTGGTAAGGCGCTGCACCTGATGGGATTAGTTTCCGACGGGCAAGTGCATTCCTCGCAGGAGCATCTCTACGCACTGCTTCGTCTCGCCAAACAGTCGGAGCTCGAGCAAGTCTTCATTCACTGCTTCCTAGATGGCCGCGATACGCCTCCTTCATCCGCCGCCGAGTACGTCGCCGCGCTGCAGAAAAAGATCGAGGAGATCGGTTGCGGCCAAATTGCCTCAGTCTGCGGGCGCTATTACGCGATGGACCGCGACAAGCGCTGGGAGAGAACTGAGCGCGCCTACGAATTGCTGGTAAACGGCAAGGGCGAACGAGCGACCGATCCGGTTGCCGCGATCCGGCGCTCATACGAACGAGGAATCACCGACGAGTTCCTTGAACCGACGGCGATTGTCGCTGCTAACGATGAACCCATCGCCACAATTCAGGAGGGCGACGCGGTTGTCTTCTTCAATTTCCGACCGGATCGCGCGCGCCAAATCACCAGAGCGCTGGCAATCTCCGGCTTTCCGGAGTTTGACGTGAGCGGCCGTCCGCAAATTCATTTTGTTTGCTTCAATGTCTACGACCTTTCGTTTCCGCTGCCGGTTGCGTTTGCTCAGCATGCACACAAGAACGTGCTCGCGGAAGTGTGGGAAAAGATCTGCGTGCGCAACTATCGTTTGGCAGAGACGGAGAAGTATGCGCACGTTACTTACTTCTTCAATGGCGGGGTGGAGAAAGAATTCGGCTGCGAACGACGTTTGCTCGTCCCATCGCTCAGAATAGCAACCTACGATTTGCGGCCCGAGATGTCGGCATTCAAAGTCACCGACAAAGTCCTGCGCGGGATAGAAGAACGAGAGACGGATATTTTCATCATCAACTTCGCGAACCCCGACATGGTAGGCCACACCGGCAAACTCGATAAGACAATTGAGGCGTGCCAGTATGTCGACACTTGCCTCGGCTGGATCACCAAAGGTATTCGACACGCGGGCGGTGTGACATTAATCACCGCGGATCACGGAAACGCGGAACAGATGATCGATCCGGAAACGGGCGGACCGCATACCGCGCACACGCTCAATCCGGTCCCGTTTCATCTGATCGACGAAGCTTCGCGCGGTTTGAAGTTGCGCGAAGGCGGCGCGTTGGAAGACGTGGCACCCACAGTGCTTGGTTTGCTTGGTAATGAAGAGCCGGAAGAGATGACCGGCCGCGACCTGCGCGAGACTTAACCTCGATCAGAGTGCGAGTTGCAAACAGCTTAGGATAAACTTGCAGCGGAGGTGAGGATGGCTACCAAAGAACAATACGTTGTGGACGAAGATGGTAGACGCACTGCGGTGCTTCTCGATGTTGATTATTATCGCAAACTATTGGCTGCGTTTGAGGAGGTCGAATCGATCCGAGCTTTCGACGAAGCGAAAGCTGCTGATGACGACGCTGTTCCGTTTAGCCAGGCCACCGAGGAGATCGAGCTGCCTTCACGAATCCTTTAAGTGTTTGACCCTCGCAACATACTGGTGATTGATTTTGGCCAACTCGGCGACGTGGTGCTGAGTCTGCCGGCGCTGGCCGCAATTCGTAAGCGCTTTTCCAGAGCGAGGATCACAGTTGCGGTGGGAAAGCCGGGCGCTGAAGTCGTCGCGTTATCGGGTGCGGCAGATGATACCCTCGTTGTCGATCGCGTGGCATTGCGCGACGGCTTCATACCGCTGTCCGTCTTTCGCGTTTTCAAACTCGTCAAAGAAGTGCGGGCGAAGAAGTTTGATTTCGTGATCGATCTTCACAGTCTCTCCGAAACAAACCTGCTGGGATTTTTTTCCGGCGCGCCGCAGCGACTCTATTCGCGGCGCCCCGGACGTTCGCTCGATTATCTGTCAAACTTCAGGCCGCGGCCTCCGGTTGAAACCGATCATCGCGCGCGTCATCTAATCGATCGCTATCTGGACGTTCTCGGTCCACTCGAGATTCAGAATGCGGAACGTCTGCCAACGCTCAAGACTCGCGCGGCCGATGCCGCGGCGATTGAGCGCATCCTGGTAAAAGCCAAAGCCGACGCCGGCGCACCGCTGGTTGGACTATTTCCCGGCGCCGGACATCCCAGCCGGCGTTGGCCGCTGGAGCAATTTGCCAGTCTCGCGGATTTCTTAATACGGAACGACGAGGTGCGGGTGTTAGTTTTTTTGGGACCTGAGGAACAAGACTTTATCAAGGAAATCCGCCAGCAGTTTTCGTCGTCGGTTATCGTTCTGGAGAAACTCACGATTCCGCAACTGGCAGCGGCACAGGCTCGGTTGGCGGCGTTTGTTTCAAACGACACCGGCCCGATGCACATTGCGTCGGCCGTTGG
>JANLYZ010000410.1:0-35896 GCA_031365905.1 Chloracidobacterium sp.
TTGCCGAGCAGTCGCATGATCTGCCACTTGCCAACCATGTACGTGATCTTCTGCGTCGGATTCGCGGCCGCGCCCGCTGCTTCGCCTGTCGCTGATTCCTTATCCAGCCCGCCCGCTTCCATGAAATAGTTAACTGCCTGATCGAAAGTCCAACGGCCCGTGTGCAGATTTACGTCAACACCGATGCGCGCCGCACGGTAGCGCGCGAGGCGAAGGGTCTGTGCCTGTCCCGGCGAATTGTTCGCGTAGAGGCCGTTGCGCATCAGCATCTCTTCGCCGTATAGCGCCCAGCCCTCGATGAACACGCCATCTGAATGTTGGCGGCGAATCTCGTCCGGCAAGTGGTTTGCGATCGAGAGCTGAAGGAAGTGACCGGGAATGCCTTCGTGACCAAGTATGGGACGCGGATCTTCTATCGCGGCACGAATGTAAAAGTTTTTGCTTGCGGGGTTGTAAGTGGGTATGAAATAAAAACCGCTTGCGTCTTTGTCGTAAACGCCCGGCGCATTCATGAAGCCGCCCGGGCTCGTCGGCTTAAAGGCCTCGGGCAGTTGACGAATCTCAAACCTGCCCAGGTAAGGAGGCAACGTCACGAGATGATTCGTGTTGAGAAAACTGATCATCTCGGCTTCGCGGCTCTCGTATGCTTTCAAGAACGCTTCCTGATCCTTCGGCACGTTTGCACTGCGCGCCGGATTCGGATCGGCGAGCGACGGATCGGGTAACCACGACTCGAGCGCGCGGTAACGTCCGAGCTCAGCCTGGCCCAACATTTCCACCTGCTTCGCGTCAATCGGCAACAGGTAAATATTCTTCAAGAGGTAGTTGTAATTCTCTTCGCCCATCGGCTTGAAGGGCACCATTCCCGGCAGCCGCTTTTCCAGCCAGTCAGCAAAGCCGTGAATCGAAACCAGCGCCGCATCGCGGCTCTTCACCAGATCGTTTCGCTCCGAGGGAGACAGATCTTTCGCGAGCGTCATCAGGCTGTCAGTGAAGAGACTGTCGATTGAACGCGCCGAATCGATCGCGAGTTGCGCATAAAGCTGGCCCGGCTTAGTAAGGTTTCCTTTGCCCTGTTCGATCACGAATGGCATCTGCTTGAGCCGCGCAGTGGCGGCGAGCGCGCGATTGCGTGGCGTGTCGTAGTCTTTTTTCAACAGCGAAAAGATGGCGTTGCTGCATTCGTTGACGTATGTCTGCGGATCGCTCACTTCGAAGTCTATTACTCGGTTGAAGAAATCCACGCCATCGAGTTGCGAACGAAACAAGAGCCAGTCAATACGATCGTCCTTGCTCCAGTTTGCAGTCTGCATGGCGCGGACTTTCGCGAGCACCTCTTTCACATGCAGGTGGCGCATGAGCACCGCCGAGAGGGAATAGTCTGTCAGCTTGTTGTCCCAGGTGTGCAGTCCTGCGTCACTCGAGGCGACGGGATAGTTTTGATTGCGCCAGGTGTAATAGTCGTCGGCGAGCTTGCGAAGATCGGCGGGCGTCTTCGGCTGTTGGGCGCGAATTGAACTGGGGCAAGCGCCAATTAGGGCAAAGGCAAGCAGGAAGAAAGTTAGCAATCTCATTTCGTTAACCTCGAAGAGAATTAAACGCAAAGGCCCAAAGGATACGCAAAGAGCCGAAAAGAAAATTAACATATTGTAGGGGCGCACCTGCGTGTGCGCCCTGGGCGGACACACAGGTTCGCCCCTACCGCGATTCCAGAAGAGCACGCGCATTACGCTGGAGCCCTGAAAGCTTGGCCCGTTTCATTGCGCTGTTGCGGAAGCGTTCGGCATAAGCTGCTGGCGTTAGGTCGAGCATTTCCTCAAGCGATGCATTGACGTTTCCTTCGCGCGGCTGGAAGCGTGACTCATCCGTTGTCTCCTCAAAGCGATTCCAGGGGCAAACGTCCTGACAGATGTCGCAGCCGTAAAACCAACCTTCAAGATTTTCTGCGACAGGCGCTGGTAGTTCGGCGTCGCGCAGTTCGATCGTCGCGTAGGAGATACACTTGTTTGAATCAACGATGTAGGGTTCGGTGATCGCCTGCGTGGGACAAGCATCAATGCAAAGCGTGCAACTGCCGCAGTGATCCGTAACGATCTCGTCGTCGTATTCGAGTTCGAGATTGAGCAGCAGCTCGCCGATGAAAACCCACGAGCCGTATTCAGTTGTGATGAGGTTGGTGTGCTTGCCAATCCAGCCGAGCCCAGCGCGCGCCGCCCAGGCCTTGTCCATCATCGGTTGGATGTCAACGCAAACTTTTCCATTCGTTACCGGAACCTCTTGCTGAATCCACGCGAGCAGCGAACGGAGTTTTTCGCCGACGACATCGTGGTAATCGTCGCCCCAGGCATAGCGCGAAACTTTGCCGGTTTGCGGATCGTCCGTGTGTTTCCGAGGCGTGTAATAGTTCTTTGCAACTACGACTACCGAGCGCGCGTCGGGGAAAAGTTTGCGCGGGTCGGTGCGCAGCTCCGGGTCGCGAGCCAGCCAACGCATCTCGCCGTGATAGCCGCGTGCGAGCCATTCGTTCAATCGTTTGCGCTCGTCGTTGAGCGAGGTGGCGGCAACGATGCCAACCATCTCGAAGCCTTGGCTTAGGGCCCGCTCTTTTATTCGACGAGACAGCTCGCTTGAAGAAATTTGAGGTTCAGGCGGCGACGTTGACGCGGATGTAGCGCTGGCTTGCATGCCTTCTTAGCATACTTGTGCGGTCCCAGAGTCGTCCAGAGAGGTGGGATGAGGCGACGCCGATTCTAGAACCGGCGTCGCCCGCCGAGCATCGGCTTTACTTGAACTTAAAGTTCGCGCGATGAATGCTGCCGTCATTCAACTGGACCACTAACTGCCGGCACGTTCCAGCCCATGACGCTTCCGTCTTCCAGACGTAGTTGTACTGGTCGCTTGAGGCGTCGTAATTGAGACTACTGCCGCCGGCCGTCACCGTATCCTGCAAAGTGGTGGCAGGATCAGAAGAGTTGCATGCGACTGGCCCCGAAGCCGGGAAGTGCGGCGCGAAAATGTTCAGCCCCTTGTAACCACTAAGGCTGAACTTCACCGGAATGGCCCTGCCGGTATTAACCACATTGAAGGTCGGCAAATTGCTGATGGGCGGGAAGAATCCCGTGAAGCTATAAAGCACGGTCACCGTAAAGCTACAGCTCGACGTGTTGGTGCCGTCGCTGGCAGTAGCGTTCACAGTTGTTGTGCCGACCGGGAAGTTCGATCCGGATGCGGGACTGCTGTTAACCGTCACACTTGATGAACAGCTATCGGTGGCAGTCACGGCTGGATAACTGACGGCCATCGACGTGGCCATCGAATTCGCCGGCAGGCTGGCGATGACGTTAGCGGGACAGCTTATGACCGGCGGAGTTGTATCCACGACCCTCACGGTGCGCATGGCTGTCGCCGGATGAGCGCCGTCGGTGGCGGAGTAAGTAATGGTGTAACTGCCCGGCGTATTGACGTTGACGCTGCCTGACGGGTTCACAGAGACGCTGCCGGCGCAGGCGTCGTTAGCGGTCGCGCCCGGATCAGAAAAGCTGGTGTGACACTCGACCGTCATCGGGTTGGCGCCAGTGACGGTGATGATCGGCGCCGTTGTGTCTACGATGTTGATAACCACATCATCGGAATTCGAGCCGCCGCCGGTGTCCATCACGGTAAGTGTAATGGTGTGGGATCCGGATGAAAGCGAAACGGCTAACATCGATCCGGTGCCGAGCGTGGTTGCGCCTTCTTTCCAGGTGTATGACGAGATCGTTCCGCTGCCTGGGGTTGAAGCTGAGCCATCAAGCGTGACGGACGTAAGCCCACCCGTGCATTCAACCGTTTGATCGGGACCGGCACTCGCAACCGGAGCTGCCGCAGTGCCAAACTTTTGTATGCGTTCGTTGCCTGTTTCGGCGACGTAAAAATTGCCGGTGGAATCTACCGCGACTTCCTCCGGCAGACTGAATTGCCCATCGCCGCTTCCTGCGCTGCCGCAGGTTTCAATGAATGTTCCAGTAGACGTGAACTTTTGTATGCGGTTATTGCCGGTGTCGGCAACATAGACTGTGCCTGACGAATCCACAATTATTCCCTGCGGCCCGCTGAATTCTCCGTCACCGCCGCCGTTTGTTCCCCACTTGCTGATAAAGGTGCCGGTGTTTGAAAACTTCTGCACGCGGTGATTGCCCGTATCGGCAACGTAGATGACGTCTGCTGAGTCGACCGCAATTCCCAATGGCCCGCTGAGTTGGCCATCACCGGAGCCCGCTGTGCCCCAGGCGGAAATGAACACGCCCCCTGACGTGAACTTCTGAATGCGATTGCTGCCCGGATCAGTAACGTAAACATTGCTAGCTGAATCAACCGCGACGCCGCCCGAGCCACTGATGAATTGTCCGTTACCGCTGCCGGAGCCGCCCCAACGCGTTTGAAATACGCCGCTCGAGTTAAACTTTGAGACTCGATTAGTGAAGCTGTCAGTCACATAAACGTTCCCCGCTGAGTCCGTGCCAACCTTGTTAGGAGTGACGAAACCGCCGGGAACATCTCCCATAGCGCCAAACTGCGAAATGAAAGTACCGCTGGAGTCGAACTTCTGCACCCGAGTATTTTGATCCGGAACATACACATTGCCGGAACTATCAACTGCGATGCCCCGAGGCGTAAGGAACTGCCCACTGCCCGAGCCGGTGGTTCCCCACTTCAGAAGGAAATTGCAGGTTGCTGTCGCCGAGACTGTCATTGCGGTTAGACCACTGAGCAATGCCAGAACAAGGGCCAGCCGGCGATGCTTCCATAATTGCAAACTCAACGAAGATGTTTTTGAACGACGTATGTTGTGTGTGTGTGATTTCACCTTGGTCTCCATTCTGTTTGGGTGATGCGCCAGTACGTTCCAGTTGTTTTTGACTGGCGGCAACTTGAGATCTCCGCACGCGGCTAGTGTTACGTTTTCGCCGACAGTGCACCTGGGCGCCGTCCGGCGACGTGTTCATGGTTGAGCGTGATATTCACGCGGGTTGTGTCTGGTGACAGTTCTTATTGAATCTTTTGTAGCGTGATGCTGATCATCGGCGAGGCGCCGCCGGTGCGATTGTAGGAAAGCCAGTAGCCAGCCTTGGGAAAGCGGACCATTTTGTAAAGCGAGCCATCAGGCTTGGCTTCCAGATCAGAACCGAGCACCTGCTTCGCGGTGGGAACACTGGTAGCAGCCGGCAGGAAGTCGGCTGAGATCGTGACAACTTTGTGCGTCGCGTCATAAACAATCTGAGCGCTCTCCGTCTCGCCAAAGACGAAGAAGTCCTGATCGTCACTTTTGTCTTTGGGACTGCCAAGCTTCTTGCGCACGTCATCCGCCGTCATTCCGAGTTGCACGCCGCGATACTCTTTGAACATCGCGAACCCTTCTTCGTCGGTTGGGGTTGCACTCTTGCGTTGCGCCGGCGTGTTGCCGCTGGTCAACAGTAGGAGACTGATGGCGACGACAAGGAAAGCAAAAACGCGCGTGCGATCTGATTTATGAAAGGGTGTGTTGGCAACCGGGATCAAGGGGGTTGATGCGGTCATGGGTAGTTCTCCTCTTGAAGAATAGCGCTAAAGGCGCGAGCAGGATTCACGGGTACGAAGGTTCGGCGCCGGACCGGACGCCAGGGAATAGTCTGTCCAAGTGCGGACAATATCGCCAACGAATCGCGCTTGTCAATATTTCCGCGTTCCTTTTCGGCTCGATTAAGGCTTTTCCGGCAAACTCAGGAAGCCTCCCCGGATATGGCCCAGAGATTGAACCATCCCACCCTCGGGCGCGTTGTTCTTGACTAATCGTCTCTTTTCGAATAGAACCCACCTGCTCTAACAATAATTTCAGGAGTCAGCTCATGAAAAAGATCTTCCTAATCGTCTCTGCTCTAATCCTGACGGCCGCGTGCACGGCGCCGTCAACTAATAATGCAACACCCCCGGCGAACACGAATGCAAGCCCACCGGCGACCGCGGCGATGACTGAGGCCGACGCCATCGCCAAAGAAAAAGCTATTTGGGATGCGATCAAAAATAAAGACTACGATGCCTTCGGCAATATGTTGGCTGAAGATCAGATCGAAGTCACCGGCGAAGCCGTATACGACAAGACTGGCTCGATCGCCTCAGTGAAGAAGTTTGAGCCAACTGAAGTCACATTCAGTGATTGGAAATTCATGTCCCTAGATAAAGACTCCTATGTTGTGACCTACACGGCTAACATGAAAGGAAAATATGACGGCAAAGAGCTGCCTTCCGGGGCTGGCCGTTGCAGTTCTGCGTGGGTTAATCGTGGCGGCAAGTGGTTGGCGATCTATCACCAGGAATGCCCGGTGAAGCCGCCGATGCCTCCGATGAATAGTCCCGCGAAGGCCGCCGCGTCGCCTGCCGGAACGCCCGCCGTGGTCCCGGCTACCGGACCCGATCCAATTGCCAATGAAAAGATCGTTTGGGATTTGTTCAAGGCGAAAAACTACGACGGGTTTGGCTCTTTATTGGCGCCGGGCTTCATTGAAATTGAACCGGATGGTCTTTACGACAAAGCCGCTGCGGTAAAGGGCGTTCAGGGAATGGACGCTTCGAAAGCGGTTTTGAGCGACTGGAAAGCGCTTACCATTGATGAAGATGCTGCAATCGTGACTTACACATTCAAGATGCCGTCTATGCCCGGCATGAAGATGCCCGCAGATGGAGACCGGCACTCTTCGATTTGGGTGAAGCAGGGCGGAAGCTGGTTAGCTGTGCTTCATCATGGCGGCACGGCAGTGACGAAGCCGGGCGCGATGGCGCCAGCAGCAGATGCATCTCCGGCAGCTAAAATGTCGCCATCTCCTGCTGCCAAGATGTCACCTTCTCCGGCGGCAAAAGCTTCGCCCGCAATGAAAGCCACAAAAACACCATAGGACGAAGTTAGACTAAAGAAGAAGGGCAGAGGCGCGGCGTCTCTGCCCTTTTGACTTGAGCGATTGCCGACCTCCACCCGGATCGTCTTCGGCTGGAGAGAGACTCTTGCAACCGGGAGCCCGAGCGCTGCTACGATGGTGGGTTGTCATCTAATTCCCGCTCTGAGCGAATGTGAATGTCAGTCTGAGACGCAGGAGTTATTCTTGGCGTCTCGTCTGGCTCGCGTCGTATGCGGGTTTCCGGTTCTTCCGATTCCAACGAATACTTGCTCTCAATTGTAGCCTTAAGTTTCTTGAAGAGGCTTACCAGCGAAATTAGCTGTTCAATCGTCAGCTTAGCGAGATTGATGAGTTGTTTGATCGCGACCTCAGCACACGAGATGAGAAGAAAGAGGATCAGCGCTATCGAGAAGATTCGAGAGTCAAGGCCGGGCATACTCAATCCTCCATTATTGAATTGAATTGATTATGTCCGACTGATTCATAGGGTGGGTTAACAGAGGCGGCCTGTCAATCCCCAACATCTTGTGAGCAGCGTGATGTGCGGTTCAATAAAAACCAGACCCAACATATTGGGCGAAAATATTTTCGTTGATTTTCGCCTATGTGTTATTCGGAGTTCTAACCACAACTAATGGGTGAGTTCAGGGGAAAAGGTCTGGGGTGTTTTATTTTCGCGAGGGCGATTCTGCTTAAGAGCGCCGCTTAAGCAGACAGGAGAGGTGGAGCGACCAACGGGCGTTTCTCGATGGCGAGAGACCTACGACCAAACTCCTGGGATTAATTCGGCGCACGTCGGGCACGTCCCCGAGGGCGTGATGCTCATCGAACGAATCAGGTATCCGTGACGCTCGACGAGCAATTCATCACACGTTGGACACCATGTGTTTTCCCATCGTCCAACTCTTCCCGGCAGATTGCCTGCATAGATGTAACGCAGCCCCGCCGCGCGGCCAATCTCGCAAGCGTGGATTAACTGCGCGGCAGTAGTGTTGGCGTTTTCAGTCATGTGATAGTCCTGATGAAACGCCGTCACGTGCCAGGGAATGTCGGGCGAAACTGACGCGATGAAATCGGCCGCTCGTTTGAGTTCGTCCTCCAAATCATTAAACCCCGGGATTACCAGCGTCACGATTTCTTCCCAGAAGCCACGGTCCTGAACCATCTGCACCGTGTCCAGGATGTTATCCACGACGCCGCCAAGCTGCCGGTAGTTTTTGTCGTTCATCGATTTCAGATCGATCTTGTAACAGTCAGTCCAGGGACGCAGGTAGTCGAGCACCTGCGGCGTCGCGTTGCCGTTTGAGATGAAGGCCGTGCGAAAGCCTTCCGATCGCGCATGCCTGAAAACTTCCACGGCCCACTCGGCAGTGATCAATGGTTCGTTATAACTACTACCAACCATTGATGCGCCGTAAGCTTTAGCCATTGCGACCAAGCGCTCCGGCGTTACCGATTGCGGCTCAGTGCCCGCGCTGTCATCGCGCAGGGCCTGGGAGGTCAGCCAGTTTTGGCAATAGGCGCAGTGGAGATCGCAGCCGAGCATGCCGAAAGTTAAAGTGTCGGAACCGGGGAGCACGTGAAAAAAAGGCTTCTTCTCGGTTGGATCACAGGCAAGCGCGGCGACGTAGTTTGCCGGCACGAGCAGCCGTCCACCCTCATTGAAGCGGACTTTGCAAATGCCGCGCTTGCCTTCCTTGATGAGGCAACGATGGCCGCAGGCATAACACTTCAACGCCGCGTCCGGTAGGTGCGCGGTCAATTCCGCCGCGCCCTCGACGGTTAAAGCGTCGAGGATTGCGGCTAGTGAATCTGCTTTCGTAGTAAGCGGCATAAGATCCTTCTGACATCTGAATTCGATAGAATTATACCGCCTCGTGCGGAAAAGGTACTCGGTCGTGGATAGCCTGACCATGCCGCCGGGACTATGTTAATCTTGGTTGCAGGAGGCCATAGAAATGACTTTAGTCATAGAGGAAGAGGCGGTCGAGAGTCTTCCTATTTCTGTCAATCCAAAGATCATGAGTGGAACGCCCGTTTTCGCAGGCACACGCGTGCCTATTGAAGCTCTGTTAGAAAACCTCGCGGCAGGAGTTTCGTTGGATGAATTTCTGGAGAATTTTCCCACCGTAACTCGGGAGCAGGCATTAGCCATTCTTAACTTTTCCAACCAGACGTTGAAGAAGCTGGGATTTGTGCGGTGAAAATTCTGCTCGATGAAGGAGTACCCAGGATCATTCAGAAACGCCTCGACCAATTCTCGATTTCGAGTGTCGAGGAGATGGGCTGGCGGGCGGTAGAAAACGGAGCATTGCTCGATCTGATGGCGGCGACATTTCAAATATTCATCACTACCGACAAGAATATTCCTCATCAACAAAACCTCAAGAAGCGAGGCATCTCCCTAATCCTTTTGCCAACTAACCGGATTCCACTCTTAATAGAACTCTTGCCGAAAATTGAGGAAGCAATATCAACTATAGGCATTGGTGAGTTCAAGGAGATCGAGATTGCTTCTTAACTCCCTTGAAGGCATCAACAGCTCGCTGCACCGTTAGGCTATTGATTCAAGGCGCCCACATGATCATCGAAGAAATCACCGTCACCGCTTTTCAACAACACACGCGCATCCTCGGCTGCGAGCAGACGAAGCGCGCGATCTGCGTCGATCCCGGTGACGATTCAAGGGGGATCGTCGAAGCGATCGACAAGCACGGTTTCGAGTTGCAGGCGATTGCCGTCACTCACGCGCATCTCGATCACATCGGTGGCGTTGCCGCACTGAAGAAGCTAAAGCCTGCTGCCGACATCATGCTTCATAAAGCAGATGAGTTTATTTACAATGCCCTGCCAACGCAGGCCGAATGGATCGGCATTCCGCGCGGTCAGTGGGCGGCGCTGGGCTTGGATTTCGCGCCGCCGCCACGCGTCGATCGATACTGGGAAGACGGAGACTTGTGTAAGGTTGGCGAACTGGAGTTCCAGATCATCCATTGTCCCGGTCACACACCTGGCCACGTCGTTTTGTATGAACCACACGAGCGAAAAGTTTTCGTTGGTGATGTACTGTTCGCTGGTTCAATCGGCAGAACGGATCTGCCCGGTGGGTCGACTGACCAACTGCTCGATTCAATCATGAACAAGCTCTTGCCGCTGGGCGACGACGTTGAGGTTTACTCCGGACACGGACCAGTTACCACAATCGGGCAGGAAAGAAAAACGAATCCGTTTCTGACTGGAGTTTACAAGCTGGGCGCGGGAAGGTTGTAACAGGCAGAAGCCCGACTGTCAGAGCGGGCTTAGGTTTTATTTTGGGAGATGGAAGATAGAGAGCCCTTGCTGACGCGCAGGCTTCTGCCATTACTTCTGGCCGCGCAGGCGGCTGGCCTTGAGTTCTTCCCACTTCTCTTTCTGCTCACCATCTAGCTGGCTCGGCAGTGTTTCCACCGCGATGCCGTTTTCCTGGCAGAAGTGTCGCCAAAGGATGAAGCGCATATCAAAGGCGCCGGTTTCATCAGAGATGATGTTGTCGACTGGAGGTGGTTCGTTCTTTTCGTTGCTCATTAATCTTCTTCTTCCCCCGGGTTTGATTAATGAGAGTCTAGCAGTTTTCGAGGGAACTACAAAAACGGGGCCTCACGAGGAACTGAGAAGATAAATTGATCCGGTGGGCACTTGCACGCCACTCTTCGGCTCGAGCGTGATCGCAAAAACCGCCGCGTCGAGCGCGACAGCAGGGATCTGATCCTCGAGCGCTCCATTGCCGGCGGCATCCGGCGTAAACACCTTGCCCGGCATCTTCTTGTTGTCTTTGATGAACCAAAGTTGATACGCCATGCCTTCCGGCGCGCTGGGCAATCCTTTAGCCATCAACATGGCGTGGCCGCTCTTGTCGTAAGCAAGCATCGCGTGTGCGCCGGGCGCGACATTGGTGCCGCTGAGTTTTGCCATGTGACCGTCAGGTGAAGTTAACAGCTCGCCCATCGCGCGTTGTTCATTTAGATCGGCTCGCGCCTGATTCATCTCAGCCTTAAGCCGGGCTAGTTCACTCTGAACATTTCGGTTCTTCTGCCACAGCACAAAGATCCCGAGGATCAAGGCTGCGAAAACGATCATGGCTGCGATCGCGCCGAAGGATCCGAACGACGCCATACTTTTTCTCGGCGGACGTGCAAACTCGAGCACGTTGCCTTCGCTCTGCGACACGCCAGCAGAACCACGATCGCTCGCCAAACTACCCGCGCCAGCTTCGGCGCGCACGCCGGCAATTATTCGCTCACGAAGCTGCACCGAAGGCTCAAGCGGCTCGGCGTCGAGGGCGAAAAACGCGGCGGTCTCTTCCCACGCATTCATTTCCGAACGGCAGTCGGCACAGCTCTCAAGGTGAGAACTCAGCGCGCGAGCGTCTGCCGTATCAAGCGCAGTTAGTGCGCTTGCCGCCAGCAGTTCCTTGTAATTCTCGTGCGTCATGATTCGCGTGATCTAGCCAAAGTTTTCCAACTGTGATCCGAGCTGTGCCCGCAGCTTGATCATTCCCGAACGCATTCGCGTTTTGATCGTGCCCAGCGGCGCGTTCAACTTCGCCGCAATCTCTGACTGGGTCAGCCCTTCAAAGTAAGCGAGCACCAGCGTGTGTTTTTGATCTTCGGGGAGTTCAGCCAGCGCGCGGCGCACCGTCTCGCGCTGGGCCACCTTGATTGTGTCTGACAACGCATCTGAAACCGTCTCCGTTTGTTCCTGGGCCGCGCCGGTTGCCAGACGCTGGCGCGCGCCGAACTGGCGGAGACGATCGATTGCCCGGCTGCGTGCCAGGGTGACGAGCCAGGTAAACGGCCGCCCCCGAGTTTCATCAAAGTCCTTTGCGCGCCGCCAAACCTGGATGAATACGTCCTGCAAAATGTCTTCCGCCTCCTCGCGGCTGTTCAATATACGCACGAGCAAGCCAAATAGGATTACCCGGTAGGCGTCGTAAAGACGTGCCAGGGCCGCTTCATCGCCGCGCGCTACGGCATGAAGAAGCTCCACGTCAGATCTATCTGCTGGTTCCACTCCCAACGACATTATTCTCACTTAATATACGGGTGCTGCATGATAACAGGATTGCCCGTCAGGAAATAGATAAGGGCGGACACGCAGGTCCGCCCCTACATTTTGCACTAATCTTGAACTAAGCCACTGTGATCTCATCGCTGAGATACACGTCCTGAATCGCGTTCAGCAAATCGATGCCTTCGCTCATCGGCCGTTGGAATGCCTTGCGACCGGAGATAAGGCCGGTGCCGCCGCCCCGTTTGTTGATGACCGCCGTGCGCACCGCTTCCGCGAGATCGCTCGCGCCTTTCGACTCGCCACCGGAATTGATCAAGCCGCAGCGGCCCATGTAGCAATTGGCCACCTGGTAACGAACCATGTCGATGGGATTGTCGCTGGTCAGTTTTTCGTCAACGAGTTTGCTGGTCTTGCCGTAAGTCTTGCCGAGCTGTTTTTCCACCGCCGTGTAGCCGCCATTCCGCTCGGGCAGTTTCTGCTTAATGATGTCGGCTTGAATCGTGACGCCGAGATGATTCGCCTGTCCGGTTAGATCTGACGAGGCATGCATGTCGCCTTCCGGAGTTTTGAATCCTGAATTGCGAATGTAACACCAAAGAACCGTGCCCATGCCGAGTTCGTGCGCGTGGGCAAAGGCGCGGCTGATTTCCGTTATCTGTCGCGTTGATTCGTCGGAGCCAAAGTAGATGGTGGCGCCGACCGCCACGGCGCCCATGTTCTGCGCCTCCCTTACCGTACCAAACAAAACCTGATCGAACTTATTCGGCAACGTCAACAGTTCGTTGTGATTGATCTTCACGATGAACGGAATTTTGTGAGCATACTTTCGTGCGACTGAGCCCAACACACCAAAGGTTGAAGCCACGGCATTGCAGCCGCCTTCGATGGCCAGCTTCACTATGTTTTCCGGATCGAAGTATTGCGGGTTGGGAGCAAACGATGCGCCAGCCGAATGCTCGATCCCCTGATCGACCGGCAGGATTGAAAGATAGCCGGTGCCCGCGAGCCGGCCATTGTCGAAAAGCGTTTGCAGGGATCGCAGGACGGCAGGAGAACGATCCGAAGCGGCCCAAACACGATCGATGAAATCCGGACCAGGCAAATTGAGCACACCCTTGTCGATCGTTTCCGACTTGTGGTCAAGCAGCGTCCTCGCGCTATCACCAAGGAGCTCCTCAATCCGGTCAAGGGTGTTCGTTGCGCGTTTCAGTTCGGTAACCACTATTTCTATTCCTCCTGGCTTTTGACTGGCCTGCAGTCTCGAGTGTGGAAAATGTTAAGCGAATCGGCCAAATTGTAGCATATTAGCAGCGCGGTCGCGCGCTGAAGGGCGGCATCACTGACCGGCGTTTAGCGGTTCCTACCAACGAGTTAATGCAAAGGTTTTTGTAAGCTACAGTCGTGGAAAAGGTTGATTGCGCCATCAGAACTTCTGGTTTAGAATCCCGCCCAGTTGTTTCTCCTAGGCAGTTCCGCAAGCGGCTGACGAGCGCCTCGCAAGTCTGTCGTGAGTTCCTGGCCCAGAGTCTACCGCAATAAAATTTTCTGGAGTTTTTAGTCATGAAGATTATCCCTCGCCTCCTTCTCCCTTTGTCATTCATCTGTTGCGGGTTCCTTTTCCCGGAGGTTGCGTTGGCCGGAGACGACTGGCGGCCCGTTGACCCGGCCGACCTGGCGCTCAAGGCGCCTATCGTCGAAAAGGATGCCGACGCGGAAGCGATCTTCTGGGAAGTTCGTCTGAGCGATGAAGTTGACGGCGGCACTCCGCGCACGGTTTTGCGCCATTATGTGCGCATTAAGATTTTTACCGAGCGCGGCCGAGATTCACAAAGCAAGATCGATATTCCGTTCCTGAGTAACTGGAGCATCCAGGACATTGCGGCGCGCACCATCAAGCCCGATGGCACTATCGTGGAACTCAAGAAGCAGGATGTCCTGGAGCGCACCATTGAGAAGCTAAGCGGCACCAAGATTAAGGCAAAGTCGTTTGCAATGCCGGGACTGGAGCCTGGGTCGATAATTGAATATCGCTGGAAGGAAGTGCGCAACGATCGCCTCGCAAACTACATCCGGCTTTACTTTCAACGTGAAGTTCCGGTTCAACTCGTTAAGTACTACATCAAGCCGCTATCACTGCCAGGCTTCGACTATGGCATGCGAGCGCAGACTTTCAATGGCGCGGCCAGCCCTTTCACAAAAGAGAAAGATGGTTATTACGGCGTGACCATGACCAACGTGCCGGCATTCCACGAGGAGGCTCGCATGCCTCCCGAGGATGCCGTGCGCCCCTGGATGCTGATCTATTATTCGCAGGATACGAACCTCACGGGCGAAACGTTTTGGCAGGATTTCGGCAAGAAAACTTATGACGAATACAAGTCGCGGATGAAAGTGAGCGATGAGGTGAAAACAGCATCCGCGGCAGCAATTGAGGGAGCAGCGACGCCGCAGGAAAAACTGGAGAAGCTGTTTGAGTTTTGCCGATCAAAAATCAAAAACTCGAACGACGACGCATCCGGATTAACTCCCGATGAACGCGCCAAGCTAAAGGAAAACAAGTCACCGGCTGACACCTTGAAGCGCGGCATGGGCACGGGGACCGATATCGACATGTTGTTTGCCTCAATGGCGATCGCCGCCGGTTTCGACGCTCGGATTGTCAGGCTGTCAGACCGAGGCGACACTTTCTTCGACAAGGCATTTCCGGACGACTACTTCATCCAGTCTTACGATATTGCTGTAAAGGTCGGTGACGGCTGGCGCTTCTACGATCCCGCCAGCACTTATGTGCCGCTGGGGATGTTGCGCTGGCAAGAGGAATTTCAGCAGGCGCTACTAGCCGATCCGAAGCAGCCCATCTGGCTAACCACACCTCTGTCTCCACCGGACAAATCGAAAGTGAAACGCACCGCACACCTTACTCTAAGCGAGGATGGCACGCTCGAAGGCGACGCGCATATTGAGTATTACGGTCACTTGGGAGTTTACCGGAAGGAGTGGGACGACGACGATTCACCGGCGCAGCGCGAAGAAACCCTGCGAGACACCATCAAGAAACAAATGAGTACGGCTGAAGTATCGGCGATCAAGATTGAAAACGTCACCGATCCGCTGAAGCCATATTCTTACAACTATCATGTGCGCGTTCCGGGTTATGCGCAGCGAACCGGAAAGCGTCTTTTCCTGCAGCCTGAGTTTTTCCAGCATGGAATCGATCCACTTTTCTCCGGGAGTCAACGCAGGTATCCGATCTATTTTAATTATCCCTGGTCTGAAGAAGACCAGGTCACAATTGATTTGCCGACCGGCTTCTCACTCGACAACGCGGATGCTCCGGCGCCGCTTGGTTCGCCACCCGTCACTGATTACAAACCCGCGATCGCGGTGACGAAGGACGGGCGCACGATGATTTATAAACGCAACTTTTATTTTGGCGGTGCGGACACTATTGTTTTCCCGGTGAGCGTCTATCCCAAACTGAAAGCTTACTTCGACGCGGTTCACCAGTCTGACAATCATACTGTCACTCTAAAACAGGGAGCCACAACAGCAGCCGCCACACCCTAGCCGAAACGAATTTTCACTGAGCATGGGAGAAACAGGATGTATCTAAGACTTAGCGTTTTTCTTGGCGTACTGCTGCTGGTTGGGCAAGTTGCCGTTGCTTCGCCCGGCGACGATGCGCCGCAGTGGTTGCGAGAAGCAGCCGCGATCCAGAATCCCACCTATGACAAAGACGTCCCGGCTGTTGTCCTGCGCACAGAAGAGAACATCGTTCTCAATAGTGACGGGCGACTGGTTACGAGTGTTACTTATGCCGTTCGAATTCTAACGCACGAGGGACGTGGCTATGCGGATGCTGCCGAACTATACCTGACGCAGAGTGGCAAGATTAACGAAATGCATGCCTGGCTGATCAGGCCAAACGGCATCGTTAAGAAGTATGGCAAAGATGAGACAGCGGATCGAATTTCAGATCCAAACGATATCTATGACGAGTATCGTGTCCGGGAGATTGACGCTTCGAACGATGCTGATGCCGGCGCTGTCTTTGGTTATCAGGCAACCAGCGAAGAACGTCCGCTCTTTAATCAGGACATCTGGCGCTTTCAGGATCGCTTGCCCACCTTGTTATCTCGCTACAGTCTCACTCTGCCGGCAGGCTGGCGAGCCTCAAGTCTGACCTTCAATCATGAAAAGGTTGAACCTAACGTTAACGGTTCAACCTACGTTTGGGAGTTGCGCAATCTGGAGCCAATCAGGCCGGAACCCGCGAGTCCGAAAATCAATAGTCTGGTTCCGCGCGTTGCAATTAACTATTTCCTGAGCGACAGCGGGGCATCGGCTTCGTCGAAAGTCTTCGAGAATTGGACTCAGGTTTCCCGCTGGGCTACCGATCTCCACGATCCGCAGGCAATCCCTGATCAGGCTGTAACGGCAAAGGCACTCGAACTAACTGCCAGCTCGAAGACGGATCTGGATCGAATAAAGGTGATCGGACACTTCGTTCAGAACCTGCAATACATTTCGATCGATATTGGCGTGGGTCGCGGAAATGGATACCGGCCTCATGCAGCGTCTCAGGTGCTGGCCAAAGCGTATGGCGACTGCAAGGATAAGGCAAACTTGATGCGCTCGATGCTCAAGGCTGTAAACATCACCGCTTATCCGGTGGCGATCTATTCTGGAGATTCAAGTCACGTACGCGAAGAATGGGCGTCGCCCTATCAGTTTAATCACTGCATCATAGCGATAAAAGTAGGCGCTGAGACGGCCGCCTCGACCGTCATCACCGATGCCAAACTCGGTCGCTTATTGATCTTTGATGCGACCGATCCGAGCACTCAGGTCGGCGATTTACCCGAAGATGAACAGGGAAGTTTTGCGCTGGTGATTGCCGGTGAAGCCGGACAACTGATGCGCATGCCGATTATGCCACCGGAGGCAAGTTCCTTCGAACGCCAGGCCGATGTCGTGCTCGCGCCCCAGGGTTCGATCACGGCAATCCTCCGCGAAAAGTCTAATGGCCAGGCTGCTGCCGACTTTCGGCGAGAGTTTCGCGGTCTGTCCTCTGCCCAGTATCTGAAAGTGATCGAAGGTTGGGTTTCTCGCGGCGCCACCGGAGCAAAAGTGTCCCGAGTTGATCCCAAGGACAATAATGAAAGCGGTCGTTTCGATCTGGATGTCGACTTCTCGGCCGCCAACTATGCGCAGTTGATGCAGAATCGATTACTGGTCTTCAAGCCGGCTATCGTCTCTCGCCGGGAGTCGCTGGATCTGACGGAGCTCACGCGGAAGCAGCCGATCGTGCTCGACGCTCACAATTTCAGCGAAACGATTCGCATCAAGCTACCAGAGGGCTTCGCGGTTGATGAGCTTCCTGACCCTTTGAAGCTTGACACTCCCTTTGGTTCCTACAAAACGAGTTACAGTGTTAAGGGCGACGAGCTTGTTTTCACGCGCAACCTGACCCAGCTGGCCGCGACTATTCCAGTCACCCAGTATCAGTCAGTGCGCAGCTTCTTTGAAAAGATTCGCGCCGCGGAGCAAGCTCCGGTCGTGTTAGTGAAGAAATAGAGGTCAGATATCGGAGATCAGATGCCAGCAGCACAAGGGAAGTGCTCCTCTTACTGCCCTACCGACCGCTGGCCTCTGTTTTCAGATTAGCGCTAATCCGTGGCCTCATTCGTCGCTCGTGTCATGACCGCGAGTGAGTCGCGCGCAAATCGTTTTTGCAGCTTGCGCGCTACCGGAGTTCCCAACTTCACCAGCGGGTGCGCTGGATGCGAGAAGGCGTAGATGTCGTACCACACAGAATTGTCCTCATGCCATTCGATCGAGAATCTCTCTTCGCCACACTCGACATGATTCGGTAGCGTTCCATATGCGAAGCCAAACCGCTTCTCCTCATCAATCACATAGACAACGCGGCACGCGCTAAGTGACCAAAAGCCAAAGGTGTGCGCCTGAACCGCAACCGTGCGTCCAATTTCGACGGGAGTATTCGGCGGCACGATCTTTACCCAGCCCAGGTCAAATTGTCGCCAATTCTTCAAAGCTGAAACCGCCCGCTTATAAGTCTGTTCGCCTTCCCCCAGCCTTAGGCGGTTGTTATCCACGTTGTAACCTGCGGGCGTTGCCTCGCTGCGTGTCTCGCCAACTTCCGTATAAGAGAACGGGCGCTCCTGCTGGGAAGAGACGAACTGCCGGACCGTTTCGTTAGAGGGTTTGCGGAGCAGAAACATTCGGAGTGTACTTAATCGCTCTTCGGCTTGTTGCTGTTGGCGACGGCACGCGCGCGCGGATGATGATTATCGTATGCGGCGCGCAGGTGGCGATCGGTGATGTGCGTATAGATTTGCGTAGTCGAGATATCACTATGACCAAGTAGAGCCTGGACGGAGCGCGAGTCGGCGCCGTGTTGCAGCAGGTGAGTTGCAAAGCTGTGGCGCAGTGTGTGCGGCGAAACGTGCTGCAAGCCGATCATTTCTGCGTAAGTTTTTATCATTGTCCAGGCGAGTTGACGTGTCAGCGGTTTGCCACGATGCACGAAGAGATCGGGATAAGGCGACTTCCCATAACCTGACTTGAGCGCTGTGTATTGCTGTAACCAATGGATGGCGCTTTTGCCGACGGGGACGCGCCGCTCCTTGCTGCCTTTACCGTGACAGTTGACTACGCCGCTGTGAACGTCAACCTCCGCCTGCTTCAGATTTACAAGTTCGGAAACCCGCAAGCCCGCGGCGTACATCAGCTCCAGCATCGCGCGATCGCGAATACCTTCTTCTGTAGAGACATCGGGCGTTGCAAACAAGCGATCTATTTCTTCTTCTGTAAGAAACTTCGGCAGGTAGGCAAACTTTTGCGGCGTGTCGAGATCTTCTGCTGGATGGTGTTTGATGTGGCCGTCAAGCATCAGGAACTTAAAGAACCCGCGTGCGGCGCTGACCGCGCGAGCCACTGACGAAGGCGCCAGGCCCTCGCGTGAAAGATTGGCGATCCACTTGCGCAGATCGGGTCGTGTCAGGTCCGCCACGGGCTTGCCGATTTTAGTGGCCCAGCGATCAAGTCGCGCCAGATCTCTCCGGTAACTGTCGATCGAGTGGCGCGCGAGTCCCTTCTCAACCTGAAGATAGGTGAGATGGTCTTTGATGAAGTCGCGCTGGGGATTCTTCGATGTCATTAACCTGGGCCACGCGGCTTTGCCGCCGCACAGTGCGGAAAGGCTTCGCCTTTCCGTTGGTATCCTTCTTCTAATGAGGCTATGCCTCGACCGAGACTCCATCTTATACGATCTAGATCCATTGAAACGACATCCATGAGGCATAGCCTCGTAAACCTTTTGGGTTTGGTCGGAAAGGCAAAGCCTTTCCGCACTGTGCGGCAGCAAAGCCGCAGTATTCGTTGCGGGATGCCTCTTAGAGCGCGCGGTGATTCGACGTTACGATGAATGGCGGTAAAGACTGGGTGCTTTATTCGTAGCGCAGGCACTCGATTGGATCGAGACGTGAAGCTTTGCGTGCGGGCCAGACGCCGAAGAGCAGACCAACGCCGACCGAGACAGTGAGTCCCGAGACGACGGCCCAGGTGGGGATTGAAGCCGGCAGCGAAGGAATCAACAGCATGATCAGCTTGCTAATGGCGATCGCGAGTACTACGCCGAGAATGCCGCCAAGGAAGGTAAGCGTCATCGCTTCAAACAAGAACTGCCGCACAATATCTCGCCGTCGCGCGCCGAGAGCTTTGCGCACGCCGATTTCTTTCGTTCGTTCAGTCACGCTTACCAGCATGATATTCATCACGCCGATGCCGCCAACCAGGAGACCGAGGCTGGAGATGGCAATCGCAATCAATCCCACCATTGCCGTGATGCTGTCAAACTGTTCGATAAACTTATCCGCTGTTTTGATGTCGAAGTTATTCGGATCGCCAAACTTCACATTCCGTCGCCGCCGCAGAATATCTTCTGACTGTTGCAGCGCTTCAGTGGTCTGGCCGGAGCGGGCCTTGATGACCAGCAGCAGATATCCCTTCGCCGGCGCAATCTTTTGCGCGGTGCGGAAGGGAATGAAGACAGCATTGTCTTCTTCGTTCTCGCCAAAGAAGCCGGCCTTACGTTTCTCGAGCACGCCGACGATCTCGAAGTTTGTCCCGCCCATGCGCACCTGCGTGCCGGCTATCTGCTGATTCTGTCCGGGGAAGAGGGCATCAGCGGCATTGACGCCGATGACCATTACATTCGCGCGCTGCTGGTCATCGTTCTCAGTTATGAACCGCCCTTCCCTAATCACAATGTTGTAAATACCGGCATAATTGGCGGATACGCCTTGAGTGTTACCCCAGCGATAGTTGTGACCGTTGTAGCTAACGTTGTCGTCAAACGGTCCACCGCTATAACCAATGTTTGGGGCGACTTGGGCGACTCCTTCGACAGCACTTGCCTGGGCCTGAATCGTCTCCGCGTCAGCCACCGTTAACGGCTTTCTGGTCCGTTCGGAACGGTCCTCGCCCGTTCGCGGGCCGGTAGAAAGATGAAAGGCGTAGATGTTGTTGGTGCCGTATTCTTCAATCATGGAGACGATGTTTTGTCGCAGGCCGGTAAGGATGGAGGCGATTGTGATCGCAGTCATGACGCCGATAACAATGCCGAGCACGGTAAGAAAACTTCTGAACTTGTGCGAACGCACGCTATCGAGCGCCATGCCGAGCGTTTCACGCAATGCACTTGTTTGCAGTTTGAGTTTCATTCCGTAGTGGGACAGACATTCCCGGTCTGTCCAAGATCAGGGACAGGCAGGAATGCCTGTCCTACCGGTGCGACTACGTTGCCTGAGTCAACGCCAGAATCGGATCGAGTCGCGCTGCTTTAAACGCCGGATAGATGCCGGCGACCATTCCGATGGCCGTTGATACGATCAATGCCAGCAGAACGTAACCAATCGTTATCGTCATCGTGATTGACGCAAGCGCGGTGATCAATACCGTCACTCCCCACGACAGCAACAGCCCCAGCACCCCGCCAAGCGCGCACAGAATTCCCGACTCGATTAAAAACTGAAGCAGGATCTGGCGGCGTGTTGCGCCCACGGCTTTCCTGAGTCCGACTTCAAACGTCCGCTCGGTAACACTTACCAGCATGATATTCATCACCACAATGCCGCCGACGATTAGCGTGATCAGCGTGATCGGAATCACTACTGCCGCGATGCCGCTGGTGAACTGATCGATCTGGTTGTTGAGTTCTTCCACGTTGACGAGGCCGAAGTCGTCTTCTTCGTTTCCGTTCAGCCGGTGCTTGTTTCGCATGGCGACGCGCGCGTCTTCAATCGTCGCTTGAAATGTTTGGCGATTCTTTCCTTTGCCGTGGATCTGGAGGCCGTTGCGTCCGAAGATTTGCAAGTGCGTAGTGACAGGAATATAGACGTGGCGATCAAACGAGTCGCCAAAAAATGAGCCACGCCTTTCCTCAACGCCAACTACGCGCATCGGCAGTCCCCGAACTTTCAGGATCTTGCCGATGGGATCGGTGTTGGGGAAAAACTTGTCCTTGATGTCGCCGCCCAGCACCACCACCATCGCCGAGCGCTGCACTTCATCGTTCGAAATAAAGCGGCCTTCCTCAATCGTCTTGTCCTCGATGTCTACCATGTTTGCGGTAGCGCCGAAGACCAACGCGGCCGGAAACTCAACGCCTTCCTGTTTCAAGTCAGCCTGGCTCTGCACCTCGGCGCCGACTTCCGCGCAGGAAGTGCAATGGTCACGCACCCACTCATAGTCGTCCCAGTTGATTCGCTTGTTGCGCCGGTTCATGCGTTCAAAGGCTTCATCCGACAAGTGGCCGCTGGCAGCAATGCGCGCCATCATGAAGTGATTGCTGCCCAGAACCTTCGCTACCTTGTCGACGACATAAGTGTTCAGGCCGCTGATTGCAGCGCCCACTGTGACCACCGAGGCGACCCCGATAATGATTCCGATCAGCGTAAGAAAGGCCCGCAACTTGTGGGCGAGAATCGACTGCGCGGCAATCCGCAGGGCGTCGGCATAAAAGGAGAAGAGAGCTTTCATTACGGTGATTAAAGCTTGCGCAATTCGCCAGCTCGTTCAGTGCAACAGGCTGTACGAGAAAACGAAGGCCAAAGTTTAGAAGGACTTGGACTATCAGACCGATACGAAATTTTGGACTGTCCTTGCAGCCGATTCTAACTTTGTCGTACGTAATCCCGCGGATGTGCCCCATTGGACACCCGCTAACGCGTAAACGTTCCCTGGAAAGATTTATTAACAGTTAGGTTAGTTCTGCCGCTGGTTGCTCCGCAGGCTTCAGTGAGAACTTATCTGTCCAGCGAATCCGCCCCGTGACCTGCATTGCCACGAAGAGAGTGACTACCGAACCAATGGTGATGGCGAGCCCGGTGAATCCCTTCAGGAAAAACGCGTAGGAGAACATCACCAGGTAAACGATCTGCGCCAACGCGGCCTCGCGACTAGCGAAATGAATTCCGACTACGAGCCGCAGATAACTGACCACGAGGAAGACCGATACAACTGCGGAGATGCCGAAAGCAACGTGAATTGAGACATGATCCACGAGATACGCGAGCAGCAAATGGAAAGAGAAAAATGCGGCGGCGAGAAAGAAGTAGTTCATCGGGTGAAGATCTATGCCGCGCAAGGTGGTGATAATCAGCATCAGGAAGAAGAAAAAGAACAGCGAGACTGGCGCAAAGAAACTGATCCGTCCGGCCAATGGTCCGGGCTGTAGTTTCTCCGGCATGACCATGGCTATTTGATAACCCGACACCAGGTTCTTGTAAGACCAGACAAGTTCCCAGCCATCCGCCGTCTCATGTTTCTCTGAAGGCGAGAGGGTGTTGTCGGGGAAATCAATGTCTTTGAAGTTGGTCTTCATCCTCAGCGCAAAATCACGAACCTGGGCCACGTCGTTACTGCCAAAGCTGTAGCGCCATTCATTGAGACCTTGCGAACGATAGCCGACTGCAAGGTGCGCGACTTGTCCGGGCGCAAGCTTGACCCAGCCTATGGCGGCATTCTGCTGGTTGTTAACGGCCACCGGCGTGCCGTCAACTGTGAAAACAAGGTCGTCGTAGATTGCTTTCTGAGTTGGGAAGTTCAGCACGAAGCTAACGGTCTCTTCTTTTTCGCTCGGGTTGCGAAAGCCGTAGGTGCCGGCATACGCAACTTTGTAAGTGCTGTACCAAAGCAGGCCCTTCTGCCGATGTTCGAGATCGAGCGCTACATCAACAGCAGAGCTTTCCAGCGGCAGTTGGGTTGTTATCTCATCGTTAATCGTCTTTACAATCTTCTTGCCATTTTCAGTGCTCTCTTCTTTCCGCGAAACAACTTGCTTGAAGGATGCGACCGGCGGCGCTTGGTTTTGCGGCGCGCCCCAGGTAGAGACCACGCGGTTTGCAGCAATCTCGTCGAGCGAGTAAGTGCGGGAGAAGATCGTGCCCCCAAGGATAGCCCAGGCAACCGAGGTGCAGATAAATATTAAGATGATGGCAGCGATTCGTTTGGTCATTACAAGACTCCTTTAACTGGTTGAGCAGTATTACTCCGCGCGCGTGACATTGGCTTCATTGTGATTAGATCCTACTGGTCGGCAATGTGGCGGGCCACAGGAAACTCGCGTGTGTGACTACATCGATTTCCGTTGCTTCGTTGCACTCCGCCGAATCGAGGAAGTTTCGGAAATAGCGAAGGGATTTGAGGACCGAAGACCTCACAGCACGAATCCCCTTTCACATGCAGGTTGAGGCGCGAGTGGGACGTCCACATCCGGAAAAGACCCCCGACCGAAAAAGACGTGCCAGGCAATCGAGTTGAGAATTGGCAGACGCATACTTGCGCAGGCCAATTCCAGCAGCACTGGCTGGCGAACGGTTGATACCAGACGCCGCATCCAGAGTCGCGATGCAAAGCGCGCGCGAAACAGTTCGCCGGAATAGATTGCGAGCGCCTCGGGATTTTCAGTCTCCAGAAATTCCGCAATCACCTTCGCGGCCAAGGTTGAAAGACGCATGCAGGGATCGAGGCCGCCCGCTGTTAACGGCGAAACGGCGCCGGCGGCATCGCCAATGAGCAGTCCACTCGTGTTCGCGATGTTGCGCAATACACCGCCTACGGGAATGCGTCCGCCGCGTCGCTCTGCTTGGTTTGCGTTTCTTAAGTCTACGATGCCGCGCAAGCTCGCCTTAAACTTCTCGAGCGCTTGCACCGGCTCAAACAGCGCCGCGTAACCGCCGACGCCAACGTGCGTGTCCTCGCCATCGTTAGCAACCCAAGCGAGATAGCCCGGCGCGATTGCCGGGTCGAGAAAACAATGGAGCCGTGGAGGGCCAGCAAGTGGAACGCCGGTGAACACGTCCTCAACGCCAACGATCCATTCGCGATTCACTTCGAGTCCGAGGTCGCGAGCCACGTGCGAGTTTGCGCCGTCAGCGCCCACCAGGTAGCGAGTAGTCACGAGCCGCGAAGTCCCGTTGCTGTCGATTCGCACGGCTGCGGAATTTATCGTGCGTTCGTGTCCCGCATAACGTGCCCCTGGCATCCAGGTGACACCGGCGCGCAAGCAGTGATCGAGATAACGCGTATAGAGCCGGCCCATTTTGCCGACCCGGAATTCATCGTGGGGACTAACGAGTTCCAGCGGTCGCCGCGAAGGTGAATACAGAGTCACGTGCCTCACGGCCGGCCCTAGGCAGTCTTCTGGAATGTCGAAATCTTCGAGCGTGCGGCGCACAAAAATGCCGGTGGTGTGAATTGATTGGTCAAGAGAGTTCTTGCGATCCAAGAGGAGAACGCGCAGACCGCGTCTGCCGAGTAGTCGGGCGCAGTGCAAACCCGCCAGACCAGCGCCGACAATTATTACGTCATAGTGTTCCATTGGCGGGAGCTTGCGTGGTAGTTGTTGCTAGATCTGGAAACGAGTTTTCTTGTGGAGGAAGCTGTTTTCGTGGCCGATCACGAAATGCGTTACGGATTCACCTTCGCGAATCAGCAACGTTGGCTTCTTGATGTTCGGAGGCAAGTCGAAAACCAGAGTGGTTGTGTAACTTTCGCCGGGGCGAAGCGGGACGGTCATGGCGGTGCCTGCTGCGTGAGAGTTTTCAAGAACACGCTGAGCGTTTGTCGCGGGCAGGTATTCGTTGCCGTTCTCGTCGACTACCGAGACAACGCGTGAATTCGGATATAGCAAGCTGTCACCGCGGTGCGGCCCAATGGTGGTTTCATCGAAGCGAGTTTTGATCGTTACCACTCGAAATAGTCCCGCGATGTCTGCCTCCCTGGGCCCGATGGGTTGGTGCGTTATCTCTTCCAAGCTTTTCGGTTCCTGCACGTCAGTTACGGAATAAGCCAGGTGGCAGTCAATTTCGCAAAAGTGTTTTTCCTGGCCTCGTGCCAGAACTTTTTCGCTACTGGCAAACGAAAAAATCAGCAGCACGGCGAGGTAGAGACCGCTAACCAGCGCGATCGTTATGAGCGCAAACTTCGTGAGGCCGATTTTTTTTCGCGCCAGGGAGTAGAGAAAAAGGACACCGATAACGAAGAGCAGGAAAGCAGTTCCTAAGAATGCAAGGGCCCCAACCGGCGCTGCGAGATTTACGTTTGTATACACAGGAATTTCTCCTTATGAATTGCGGCAAAGTGAGTCAAAGCTCTTTGTTGCGCAAAGCGCGCGGGCAAAAAAAGAGCTGACCAAAACATCGTCAGCTCTTGCGGTGCTGGTGAATCAAAGTTTCCATGTGGCTCAAGTAGTTTTCGAGCGCGCGCCGACCGGCAGCGGTTAGTTTGTATTCAGTCTTTGGCAGCCTGCCTTCAAATGACTTAGTGCAGGCGATGTAACCGCCTTCTTCCAGCTTGCGCGCGTGCACGCTCAAGTTGCCGTCAGTTGTATTCATCAGGCTCTTGAGATCCTTAAAGGTCAGCGACTCATTGGCGCCGAGCGCGCTGACAATGCCAAGTCGCATCCGTTCATGAATCAGGCGATCAAGACTCGGCGCGAGATGTCTTGGTTGCGAGCCGGCCACGTCGCGCAACTCGGTGTGCGCCTTTTTCTGTGTTGAATGTTTTAGTGCCGATTGTCTAGCCACCGTATCTCCTTGCGATAATCACTCCGAAAACAATATGCAAACCGCCGAAGCCCGTGGCCATTAGCCAATTGGCATATGCAGCCGGCGCCAGAAACGCGGTAGCGCCCAGCGCCATAAAACATAGACCCATGATTGGAACCGCGCTCACTGAGAACATGCCGCCGGTAACCACGCCAGTTCCGTAAAGCAACAACCAGAGACCAGGAATCGCACCCGTCAAGCCGGCGCGATACAAGACCACCGTCACGATCGCTCCGGCAACTATCGGCGGCGATAGACTAAACGCGACCTTTCTGCCCGGGCCCGTGAGCAATGGCATCCGCGCCGCGCGTGCCTTGCGATCTATCGACCAACCGGCGATGAGCAAAGCAATCAAAGCCTCAGCAACCCAAACTGCCAGCCACGCCTTGACGGTTTTTTGTTGGGCCGAGATGAGAGACGAAACCAGCGCGGTTATGCCGATGGCCACCTGTCCCCAGCCGGAAATGCCCGTGAACGCGGTGGAACGTTCCATGGTTTCGCGAATGTATTTGAGGTTATCCATCGCCCGCTCATGGAGTGCAGGCGGCTCGTCTTTTTCCGGGATAACCAGGTGGATCGAACCCATGGGCGGAATAATAACGGCAGGTGCGCAGTGGTGTCAAGTACTTTATGAAGCAAAGTCGAGCGTTGGTTTTTGGGGTTTTAGGATGCAGAAGGGAATCGACCAGGAATTCCGTAAGACCCACTTGCTGTGCGGTCTCGATGCGCTCGGTGTAGCAAGCCCGCAGGTTCTTGTTTTTCTAACAAAGTTCTTGCCGGGCACCGTCGGAACTAAGTTGAATGAAGCATGCTACCAGCCTGCGAAGCTGGCGGACAGAGTGTTAGCCCCAGGCGCTGGCGCAGCCGAGCCTGGGGTTACAAACGGGAGACAAAACTGAGCCTGCGAAGCTGGCGACAGGTGATTGAGTCAAGGAGATCTTACAGAGTTCACTTGTCAATCAAGGGTCAATTTTTCCAGGTCATCTGTCGCCCACTTGCGTGGGCTCGATTCATTCCTACCGCGGTTCCCCCAGGCTCGGCTGCGCCAGCGCCTGGGGCTAACACTCTGTCCGCCAGCTTCGCAGGCTGGTTGAATGCCTTCTTTCAGCAGCTCGTTTGGTTGCGGCCCAAGCAGCGCTGTGCCTTTGTGGCTGTTTCCCAGAGTTTCATCCCCAGAAAGAACAGAGGACCCGGAGATGGCACAGAGGAAGCAAATAGGATGGGGCTCAGGAGATTCAGGCGGCGTCGGGCGCGGCCAAGCCCAGTGCTTTAGTTAGCGCTGAAGCTTTCCGCCAACGCCTGATGAGCAAGACGAGCGCTCCGGTGCCGACAATGATGCTGATGAGTTGTGAAGTGGAAAGACCGGTCAACGTGGTTAGTCCAAACAGATCGCCGCGCGGATCGTCGCGTAGAAACTCAATCGCAAAGCGAATGATCGAATAGAGCAACGCGTAGAAGAGAATCACTTGTCCGCTGAAGCGCCGGCGCTTGTGCAGCCATAACAGGAAGAGGAAGACGATGAGCATCGCGAACGACTCGTAGAGTTGCGTGGGGTGGAGACGAAGTGGAGCGAGATTTCCGCCAAGCTTTTGGGACCAGTAAGTCTGCTGCACTGGGTCGTTAAGTTGTGCGACAACAGTTGGCACGCCGGTGATCGCGTTTCCCTGTTCCGTAAAATGCACTCCCCACCAGCCAGTCGTCGGCTTGCCCCAGCAGCAGCCGGCCGCGAAGCAGCCCTGCCTGCCAAAAAAATTGCCGAGCGCGATTCCCGGCGCGCAGGCGTCGGCTGTTTTCCACCACGGCAGTTTGTAACGGCGCATCAGGAAATAGCCGGCGAGGATCGCGCCGATGAGTCCCCCGTAAAAAACGCCACCCGAGCGGAGAAAATCGAGCGAGAGCAACTGCCACGGATGATCGCGATATTCCGGCTCCGTGAAGAGCATGAGAAACTTCGAGCCAACGAGCGACGCGAGCAACATCCAAAGGCACAGATCGTAAATCTTTTCGCGCGGCAGCCCGTCACGCGCCGCGAGCTTTACAGCGATTAGGATCGCGCAGAGAAACGCCAGCGCGAGAAATACGCCGTAAGTGTTGATGGGGAAATTGCCAATGCGAAAAATTTCAGGATGCATAAATCAGTGACAGTGGTCAGTAGTCAGTAGTCAGTGATCAGTGGTGGGGAGGTCGTTTGGTCCCGCCTCGCTTGCAACGGACAACGGACCACTGGCAACGGACGCCCTTTTCCGTTCAAACATCAGATCGTAAGCAAGCAGCAGCGCCCCGATAGTAATGCTGGCGTCCGCGACGTTGAAGGTTGGCCAATGCCACGAGCCGGCGTGGACGACAATGAAATCAATTACGTAGCCCAGCCGCGCGCGATCCGTCAGATTGCCGGCAATGCCCGCCAGTAAAAGCGCGCAGGCGCCAAGGACGCGATCGTCGTCTCGCGGCGTGCGCATAAAATAATAGAACACAGCCATGGCTGCGGCGATGGCCAGCGCCACGAAAAACCAGCGCCCGAAACTTCCGCTCTGCTGCAACTGGCCAAAGGCTATTCCACGGTTCTCCGTATAAATGAAATCGAGAAAGCCGCGAATGATCGTGCGATCATCTCCATGCCTTAGCGCGCGCGCCGCCCACGCCTTGCTAGCCTGATCGACCATGTAAACGCCGAAGCTGGCAAACAGGTAGCCGACGCGCCAGCCGAGGCGAGTGCGCGTATTGGAGATCATCGTTGCGTCGTTGAATTTACTGTCCATTATTTCGAAAACAGAACGTTCCTATTCCTCAGCTATGATAAAGAGGAGAACATCCTGGGAATGGGAATTTTGGACGCGTAATGTGGATAAGTCCAGCTAGACATCAGACGTCTCGAGGCGTCACCGCTTTGTTTGCTTGCTGTTCTTTCGCAGCGAGCGATGCCTGCGCGGCGGCTAATCGTGCTACCGGAACACGGAAAGGCGAGCAGCTCACGTAGTCGAGCCCAATCTCGTTGCAGAAAGCGATCGAGCTCGGGTCGCCGCCATGTTCGCCGCAAATTCCCACTTTGAGATCCGGCTTGACGCTGCGACCGCGTTCAGTACCCAGGCGCACCAGTTGGCCCACACCTTCGCGATCAAGCACCTGAAAAGGATCCTCAGGCATGATCTTGCGTTCGACGTAGTTCGGCAGGAAGCGGCTCGAGTCGTCGCGGCTCAAACCAAAAGTTGTTTGTGTCAGATCGTTGGTCCCAAACGAAAAGAAGTCGGCGTAGGCCGCGATGTGGTGCGCCATCAAGGCCGCGCGTGGCAGTTCGATCATGGTGCCCACGCGATATTCGATCGTCATGCCGTGTTCGCCCATCACCTGGCGCGCGACTTCGTCGATCACTTCGCGTTGTTGATGCAGTTCCTCGCTCAACGAAACCAGCGGCACCATGATCTCAAGTTCAGTCTTCATCTTCTCGCCCTGCACCTGGCAAGCGGCTTCGAAAATCGCGCGACACTGCATCCGAGTTACTTCCGGAAACACCAGGCCCAAACGGCAACCGCGGAATCCGAGCATTGGATTGGCCTCGCGAATGCGGTTCACTTGTTTGAGGAGGCGGCGCTTCTCGTCGATCTCGTCAAGCAGGTTGTCCATGTCGCCGAGCGTGGTCGCGAGGCGCACAGCCATCTTTAGTTCACTGAGTTCGCTCATCAACTCTTCGGCGTTTGGCAGAAACTCATGCAAGGGCGGATCGAGCAGGCGAATGGTTACGGGTAAACCAATCATCTCGCGGAAGATGCCTACGAAGTCGCCTTTCTGGAGCGGCAACAACTTTTCGAGCGCCTTCTCACGCGCGCCGATGCCGTCCGCCAAAATCATCTCGCGCATGGCGGCGAGCCTTTGGTCACCAAAGAACATGTGTTCGGTGCGACAGAGCCCAATGCCTTCAGCGCCAAACTGTCGCGCCACCTTCGCATCGCGCGGCGTGTCGGCATTCGCGCGCACGCGCAAACGGCGAAACTTATCTGCCCACAGCATCAACTGGGAAAACTCCGGACCGAGCTGCGGTTGCACAGTCGGGATCTGGCCGAGAAACACGCGGCCGGTTGAGCCGTCGACAGTAATCCAATCGCCTTTGGTCACCACTGTGCCCTCGACGGTGAATTGCTGTTGGCCGTAGTCAATGTCCAGGGAGTTGGCGCCGCTCACGCAGGGTTTGCCCATGCCTCGGGCGACGACAGCCGCATGGCTGGTCATGCCGCCGCGCGCGGTAACGATTGCCTGTGCCGCAACCATGCCGTGAAAATCGTCGGGACTTGTTTCCTGCCGCACCAGAATTACTTTCGCGCCCTCGTCGCGCGCCAACTCTTCCGCTTCGTCAGGACTGAATACAACTTTACCCTGCGCTGCCCCAGGACTTGCCGGCAACCCGGTAGCCAAAACCGTCGCCTTCGTCTTGGGATCGACAGTCGGGTGCAGCAACTGATCAAGCTGCTCAGGTGTAACGCGCTGGATCGCCGTCGCGCGATCGATCAACTTTTCGCTGACCATCTCCACGGCGACGCGCACCGCCGCCGCACCGCTGCGTTTACCCGTGCGCGTTTGCAGCATCCAAAGCTTGCCGCGCTCAATAGTAAATTCGCAGTCCTGCATGTCGTGGTAGTGCTTTTCCAGCAGACTCGTGATGGTGGCGAATTCCTGGTAGACCTTGGGCAGTTCTTTCTTTAGTTCACTGATTGGATTTGGCGTACGAATGCCGGCAACTACATCTTCACCCTGCGCATTCAACAAATACTCGCCGTAAAGTTCTTTCTTGCCCGTCGATGGGTTGCGCGTGAAGGCGACGCCGGTGCCGCTGCCTTCGCCCATGTTGCCAAAAACCATGGCCTGCACGTTGACCGCGGTGCCGAGTGAATCAGGAATGCGATTAACTCGCCGGTAGTCGATAGCGCGGCGGCCCATCCAGGAATTGAACACTGCCTTGATGGCCACGCGGAGTTGCTCGTAAGGATCTTCGGGGATTGCCTGTTGCTCGGCAACGATGATCTGCTTCTCCGCGGCGATGATTTCGCGCAGGTGCTCAGGTTTTAGATCCGTGTCACGACCGCCGGACGTTTGCGCTTTGTAACGATCCATCACGCGCTCGAATTTTTCATGCGTGACGCCCATGACGATCTCGCCAAACAAAGACGCAAAGCGGCGATAGGCATCGAGCGCAAAGCGCAGGTCGCCGGTTTGTGCCGCCAGGCCCTGAACCGTTTCTTCGTTGAGGCCAAGGTTGAGCACTGTGTCCATCATTCCGGGCATCGAAAACGCGGCGCCAGAACGGACGGAAACCAGCAGCGGATTTTCTGCGTCGCCGAATTTCTTGCCGACCTTCTCTTCAATCTTCTGCAAGCCTTCCTTGACCTGCTCCCACATCCGGTCGGGAAAATTCTTGTCGTTCTCAAAAAAAGCGTTGCATGCCTCGGTCGTGACCACCAGTCCCGGAGGCACGGGCAAGCCGGCGCGCGTCATCTCGCAGAGACCGGCGCCTTTTCCTCCCAGCAGCGACTTGTCGTCGCCGCTGCCTTCTTCGAAGAGGTAGACCCATTTGTTGGTGGTTTGTTTGGTGACTTCGGCGGTTTCTTCAATAGCAGTGCTCATAGCTTGGGGAACTCTTTTCGGTTGAAGACTTCTCAGGTCGGAGGGAATTATCTCACCTTTACCTGCTTGAGGAAAAACTACCGCGAAGCGGTTACGTAATAAAGCCCAGGGTTGCCGCGCCGCGCTGTTCATTATCATGACATGCTTTACAGATCGTTATCATGACATCCTTTACAGTTGATGAGGTAGTAGAGCAGGCCTTGTGTATCTAGACGTTTGACTAGCCCGGCGCTGTATTCCCACTCGCGCGGTTGTTCCTGGTAAGGGCGTAGGTTTACTGCTTTGTAAACCTCTGCTGGGGTCTTCATGTCCAGAGCGGCAGGAGCACCGCGGTGCTCCTGCCCGCGCGCACCTTAAACAACCCGGACCACAAACGGTAAAAGTGTAAAGGATGTCTTGCTAGCAAAACGTAAAGGATGTCTTGACAACTAAACAGCGTTGCGCGGCTACCCCTGGGAAAGAGTGGATTTAGCTTCATCAACCCTGAAAGGGTTGTGCTCTCGACGTGTTAGTCGCAACCCCGTTGGGGTTGGAATGTTCACCAACTTTCCTTCCCCAGGGTAGCCGCGCAACGCGGCAAGCCTGGGGCTTTATTACGTAACCGCTTCGCGGTAAAGAGTCGGATTTCCTTGCGCCAATCTAAAGTATTGAGGACTTCAATTCACAGTTCCCATCAGCCTCTTAACTTTCGGCGTCAACACGGCCAGCAGTCCGGCTGAGATTAGTAGTGCGACCGCGATGCCGCCGTAGAGTTTCATAAGTGTGCCGGATTGCGGAAGATAGTAACCTGAAAGGTAGCCCGCGAGTTTGTTGCCGAAAGAAGCTGCGAGAAACCAAACCCCCATCATGATTCCCACCAGTTTCACCGGGGCAAGCTTTGTAACCGTGCTGAGCCCCACCGGACTCAAACACATCTCGCCTATCACTTCCAAAAAGTAGAGGCCAACGAGCCAAAGCGGACTGATGCGACCGTAAGCCGTCATCCACGCTGCGGGCACGAGCAGGCAATAGGCGAGACCGATGAACAAGAGCCCAAGCGTGAATTTGATCGGACTCGAAGGTTGGCGCTTTCCGAGCCGGACCCACAGATAAGAGAATATTGGCGCCAATAAAATTACAAAGGCCGGCGTGCATGATTGCAACCAACTGGATGGAAACCTCATTCCAAAAACTTCTGTCCGAACTAAGTCTTTCGCGAAAAGATTCAGGCTCGCGCCCTTCTGTTCATATGCGCCCCAGAAAAGTATGGTGAACAAAAAGAAGACGAAGATTGCCGCGACGCGTTTCCACTCTTCGGTCGTTAGTTGTGCACCGGCTTTGTGACGCCGTGCCGAGGATACAGCGCCAGCGACAGCGATGATGACTATCACAGCGCCCGATATGATCCCACCATTCAGGAGATACCAAATCCACGCCAGCACAAATGCGAACAGCCACGACAAACCGGCGCCAGTTTGTCCGCGATAGAGTTGGCCAGCGCCGGGAAGAATAAGACTCAACACGACTGCGATAACCGGATTCCGGCGCGGCTGAGTAGATGTGGTTGGATCCTCGGGAGTAGTTGCTGAGGTCTGATCTGTTGTCAGTTCCGAATCGATGTCATTGTCGAGAGCGGTGCGATCTAAATCGGGAAGACGTTTCTGATTTATCAGGTAGATTACCAACCCCAGGCACATGCCGACGCCCGCCGCTCCAAATCCCCAATGCCAACTGGTGGAAACGTCAAAGCCCATCCTGGCAACGAAGGCCTTGAAGCTTTCGCCTTGTGCCAAATAGCCGCAAACCAGCGGCGCCATCACCGCGCCAATATTTATTCCCATGTAGAAAATTGAGAAGCCACTGTCGCGACGTGGATCGTCTTTGGTATAAAGGCCGCCGACCATCGCGCTGATGTTTGGTTTAAGTAATCCCGTGCCAACGGCAATCAAGACCATTCCGACGTAGAAGAAGGTCAGAGAATGGAAGACCATTGAGAAGTGGCCGCAGGCGATGATAATGCCGCCCAGCAGCACCGCCAGCTTCGCTCCCAGAATCCGATCAGCGATCATGCCGCCGGGAAGCGCGGTAAGATAAACACACATCGTGTAAGTACCGTAGATCGACGCAGCATGTTTAGTATCAAAGGCTAAGCCACCCTGGGCCACTGGCGCTACCATGTAGAGCACAAGAATCGCCCGCATCCCGTAATAACTAAAACGCTCCCAGAGTTCGGTGAAGAAAAGCGTTGCCAATCCGCGCGGATGTCTTACTCGAGCAGATTTGGCTCGGGCGATTGTTGGTAGTCCACTCTCTCGTGTTGCCATGACGACGTTGAAGTGCTCCGTTGAATTGGGATTGGACCCGCGGACGCGAGCTACTTGCGTCAAGGCGTCCTGGGGAATGACAAAGACGAACCGCTTTTAGCCGAAATTCATGCCGCTGTAAAGAAACAAGACGCAGATGTTAACGCTCATCTGTGTAGCTTATGGCGATATCGCCCGGGCGATCAGGAAGGCAGCACCCGCTGCAGCGCTTCCTATCAACGCCGTCTGGAGTGCGCTACGCACTGGCTGCGTGCCCGTGAAGCGTCCTTTGATGAATCCAAAAACCAACAAGGCGAAAAGCGTGGTGGCGATAGAAACAAACAGGGCGGTGGTGGTGTTGCGCGTGAACATGTAAGGCGCGAGCGGCACGAAACCGCCGGCAGCGTAGGCGCCGCCGATGGTGATGGCGCTGGTCAACGCGCGTTTGGGATCCGGTTTTTCAAGACCAAGTTCGAAGCGCATCATGAAATCGATCCACTTCTTTGGCTGCTTGCGTAAGGCTTCCACGATGGGCCAGGTTTCTTCCGGAGTTAATCCGTATTCCTGAAACACCTCTGCCACTTCTCGCATTTCTTCATGAGGTATTTCCGCGACTTCGCGCTTCTCGCGCTCGCGTTCCTTGGCGGAGTGTTCTGCATCGCTTTTCGCCGCCCGATAACCGCCCAGCCCCATCGCGATCGAACCGGCGGCGATTTCAGCCAGACCTGCGGTGACAATGATGCTGGTGGGATTAGCCGCTCCCTGGAGGCCACCGGTCAGTCCCGCAGCCAGCGCGAAGGGCACGGTCAATCCGTCAGACATGCCAATGACGATGTCGCGTACTACATCGCCGGCGGTGAAGTGGCGTTCAGTGTGTGGCGTTTGCGGCATGAACCTTCCCTCTTAAGACGAAACTGAAAATAATTTATTGGATCGATGATACCACTGGACCAGACTTGCGTGGAGTCGATCAAACCTTACCCGCCAGCATCAACACTCCGATAACAATAAAGGCGACAGCGGCCACCCGCTTGATCCAGATGAGCGGCAAGTAATTGCCGAGCACGCTCCCGGCCAGCACGCCAATCGCTGAAACCGCCGTCAGCGCCAGCGCGGCGGCGATGAAGACGGCCCAGGGCTTTTGGGACTGCGCCGCCATGGTCATTGCGGCAAGCTGAGTTTTGTCGCCCATCTCCGCCAGAAAGATCACACCAAAGGTTGTTAGAAACACGCGCCAGTCCATTTCAAGTCTCCTTGAGTCAAGAACGAAAATCAGATTCAGAACATACAAGATTTACACGATGAACAGGATTGCGCAGCGCGGCTTAGGCCGCGACCAAAACGAGCTACTGAAGAAAGCATTCAACCAGCCTGCGAAGCTGGCGAACAGAATGTAGCCCCAGGCGCTGGCGCAGCCGAGCCTGGGGAACCGCGTCAGGAATAGAGCCCACGGAAGTGGGCGACAGATGACTGGGAAAGACTTGATCTGGATTGACAAAATGAACTCGGCATAGATCCTTGACTAAATCATCTGTCGCCAGCTTCGCAGGCTCTAGTTTTGGCTTGCTTTGTAACCCCAGGCTCGGCTGCGCCAGCGCCTGGGGCTATCATTCTGTCCGCCAGCTTCGCAGGCTGGTAGCTTGCTTCGTTCAACTTAGTTCCGGCTTTACCAGCATGAACTTTGTTAGAAAAATAAGAAGCTGCTGGTTTGTTCTAAATGGCAGTCCATACACAGTTCTGGATTTCAATCGCTAAAATCTATCGCTGTCGCAACGTTATGGCTTAGACTACCTATACTAACTTAAATTCTCGCGGTCGTTTATGTAGTCTCAGAATCAAAGCACATGGGTCAAACCTCCAACGACTTTCTCGGCACTGAACGTTTCCGCATTCGCCGCCGCCTGGGATC
>JANLYZ010000429.1:0-8927 GCA_031365905.1 Chloracidobacterium sp.
CGGCCAGGCTGTTCGCGACCTGACGTTGCAACCGGGCTTGAACAAGCTGCCGGTTCCGCTGACGCTGACGGCCGCTGAACTCAATAAAGATGAGGACGAGGCTTTGCTTTGGTATCGCCTGCGTTACCGGATCGATCCAACACCCGACGCTATCTCGGCTCCCGACGCCGCCAGCGGCGTCATTTCACTCTCTGAAATCGATACTCCAGACATCTTTGCGCTCGAAGTCAGCACCCCGCGCGAAATGCATCGAGCCGCGCGCCAGTACACCCACGTGCGCGCGCTTCATCCGCTGACCGGGAAACCCTTGAAAGATGTAAACGTGAGTGTCGAAATAAAACTTGATGGCGAGCCTAAAGAAACGTTGCGAGGCTCAGCGCTCACTGACGTGAATGGTTACGCGCTGGTCGCAATCAACATCCCCGCTAGGCTCGATGGCGATGAAGGTGAACTGAAGGTAACGGCGCGGCACGGCGGTTATGTGAAGGAAACCAGCAACGATATTGAGCTCAACGACAACGCTCAGATCATGGTCACAACTGACAAGCCGATCTATCAGCCGGGGCAACCGCTTCACGTCCGCGCCCTGGCTTTTGATTCCGCCCATCATGCAGCCGCCAATGCCCAAGCTACGCTGAAAATTACCGATCCCGAAAACACCACTGTATTTCAAACCGACCTGCGAACCTCCCGCTTTGGCGTGGCCAATGCCGATTGGACGATTCCGGACAATACCCGTTTGGGTGACTACGGGATTACAGTCGAGATGGATGACGACAACTATGGCGACTCAAACGGCTACCAGTCCGTAAAGATCAGTCGTTACGATCTGCCAAACTTCGCTGTCAGTGTGAAGCCGGACCGCTCATTTTACCTGCCCCAACAGAATGCTGAGATTGAAGTCCGCGCGGACTATCTATTTGGGCAGCCCGTTAAGCGCGGACACGTGCGTGTTGTGCGCGAGGATGAGCGTCACTGGAATTATCGGGAACAGAAATGGGATACAGAAATTGGTGACAAGTATGAAGGCGAAACTGACGACGCCGGACTCTTCAAGGCTCACATTGATCTACATGCAGGCCACAAGCAGCTCGCAGCAGAAGATTATTCCCGCTTCAGGGATCTGAACTACGCTGCCTACTTCACTGACCCGACGACCAACCGCACTGAACAACGACGATTTGACCTGCGTGTAACTAAAGATGCAATTCACATCTACGTGGCCGAAGGCCGGTACCAACAAGCTCGCGGTTTCCCCATGCAATTCTACCTGGCGACGTCTCTTGCCGACGGCACGCCCGTTCCCTGCGACGTGGCGATTAGCGAAATAACCGACGAGCACGTTAACGCCATCGGCCCAGTTCTGAAAACGATTCGCACGAACAAGTACGGCATAGCGAAGGTAAGCGGACTGACACTCAAGGGCGAAGACGACTCTTCCCCGTCTCTAATCTTCGTTGCTCGCAATCCGAGCGGCTACACGGGTCACCACACCGAGTCGTTCTACTACAGCAGTAGGCCGGTAATTCGAGTGGAAACTGACAAAGCCCTTTATAGTCCTGGGGAGCCGATCAAGGTAAACATTACTGCGAGCAAGCCGGCGATGAACCTGTTTGTTGACGTAACGCGGGATGACAACATTATCGAATCGCGATCAGTGGGTTTAACCGACGGCGCCGCTTCATTCTCGCTGCCCTATCGCGCCGCGTTTCAGAATCAAGTTAGCCTCTCTGCCTACTCGCGCGACTCTGAGGATTCCGATTCTTACAACCTCTCGTTTGGCTCCCGCACTGTCCTTTTCCCGCGAGATCGCGATCTGAAGCTCGATTTTCATCTGGACCACACCGGCTATAAACCGGGCGAAGATGCAACTGTCGACTTTCGCATCACCACTCCTGATGGCCGTCCGGCTACGAGCGCGCTCGGCGTCGTCGTTTTCGATCGCGCAGTCGAGGAGCGAGCGCGCACGGATCAGGACTTCAGCGGAAGCTTTGGGTTCTACGGCAGTTTCAGCCAATGGTGCGGCTATGACGATCAGGTTGGCGGCATCACGCGCAAGGATCTGCAACGGTTCGACCTGCGGAAGCCGTTGCCCGAGGGAATGGAATTGGTCGCTGAACTACTGCTCGGCGCTAATTCCGTTCGACCGGAGTTCTTTAACACGGAAAGATTTGCGACTGATCACCGAAGTGTCTTCGCCGATTCGACCGCTCTTCATTTGAAACCCATCACAGAAATTCTTGAGACTGAGTACAAGCACGGCAGCATATATCCGAACAGCAGCGAAACACTCCGGCGACTGTTGTTTGAATCAGGAGTGGATGTTGACCAGCTAAGAGATCCGTGGGGCACGCCCTATCGTGAGGTGTTCTCAATAGCGCAGGACGATAGTGTTCTCGAAGTGATCAGCGCTGGCCCTGATAAGGTTTTCGATTCTAAAGATGATTTTTCGGTAAGTCGCATCGCCCGCCCCTATTTTCGTTTCACTGGGGAGGCAATTAGTCGCGCCGTCGTTCGCTATCACGCGCGCACGGGCGAGTTCATTCGCGCTGCCGCCACGCTCAAAAGTGAATTGCAATCAGAAGGAATCGACTTTGACTCACTGCGCGATCCCTGGGGCCAACCTTACGACCTCAGCCTCACCACCTCACGGGACAGATTCAATATCATCGTTCGCAGCGGTGGACCGGATAAGCAGCTTGAGCCTTCCGATCCGCAGTCGGACGACTTCACCCTTTGGCTTGCGAGCATCGACTACCTCGTCGAGACGCGCGCTCGGGTGGAGAAGGCGCTCGGTGAATACTTCGAAGCTACTAATTCCCTGCCGCATGACGATGCTCAGTTGCAGCGCGCGCTGTTAACAGTGCCGGAGCAGCAGCTTCACGATCCCTGGGGCCATCGCTATTACGCCGTTTTCAAGACCGTCTCTCGTTATGCCGATCGCGCTTCGCTACAAACCGTGGGAAGCTACGGCCAATCGCTGAAGACGCGCACAGAAATAACTCCCGTCACGCAACAGCTCATGGCCATCACCTTGCGCAGCCGCGGTGCAGACGGCAAAGAAGACACGGCTGACGACTTCGACGCGGCTGAGTTTTCGCAACTGACGGCCGAAGAATCAAGTCATGCGCCCATAACGGTGGAGCCAGCGAAACAAGTTTTCTTTTCGGGGGCGAAGGGCGCTATCAAGGGGACCGTTACCGATCCAAACGGCGCCGCGATCGCCGGTGCGAAGGTCAAGGCAACACTCACGACGACGTCGCAGGAATTTGAAGCAGAGACCGACGACTCAGGAAGATTCATCCTGCGCAACTTGCCGGTAGGTCTTTACACCGTGCGTTGCGACGCCATGTCGTTTAAGTCCGCAGTCATAACTCAGGTTCCGGTTAGCTCGTCTAACATTACGACGGTCGATCTCAGGCTGGAAGTGGGCACGGTTAGCGAAGTGGTCACCGTGACTGCCGAAAGCGGCAACAACGTAAATTTCAGTTCTGCACAAGTATCCGCCTCTGTCACGGAAGGCCCGATGCGCGTGTCGATCGGGAAGAATGTTCAAGTGTCCACGCCGCGTTTACGAGAATACTTCCCCGAAACGCTTGTCTGGCAGCCGGCGCTCGAGACGGACAAACAAGGCCGCGCGCAATTGAAGTTTAAGCTTGCCGATAACATCACAACCTGGAAGATGTCAGTGATCGGTTCGACTGAAGACGGCGAGATCGGAACGGCAGAAGCGGAGATCAAGTCGTTTCAGCCTTTCTTTGTAGAACACGATCCGCCGCGCGTGCTCACCGAGGGCGATCGGATATCGTTGCCGGTGGTGCTCAGGAACTATCTCGAGCGCGAACAGGCTGTCGATCTCGAAATCAAACCGGAGAGTTGGTTCACGTTGCTGGGGCCGGCGCGGCTACACGCGAACGTGCCCGCTGGTGACGCTGCGCGCCAGACGTTTGAGTTGCAGGCGGTAGCGTCAGTGAAGGATGGCAAGCAACGCATTACGGCCCGCAGCTCGGAAGCGAGCGACGCGATTGAAAAGCCGGTAACCGTTCATCCTGATGGTGAGGAGAAGACGCAAACTACCAGCGACGTGTTTGGCGACGTAGCGACGCTCGACCTCGATCTTCCCGCCGCAATCATTCCGGGCTCGCTGCAGGGCGAGTTGAAAGTCTATCCCAACCTGATGGCCCACGTAGTTGAGAGCATTGAAGGAATTATGGAACGGCCATACGGCTGCGGCGAACAGACGATCTCCTCGACCTACCCAAGCTTGTTGGTGCTGCGTCGGGACAAACAACTCGGGCAGGACTCGCGCAGCGGCAGGAAGGCGCAACGTTACGCTGAGTTGGGTTATCAACGGCTGCTGAACTATCGCACCGAGGATGGCGGCTTTTCCTACTGGGGACGTGGCGACGCGGACCTCGCGCTCACCGCCTATGCGCTGCGCTTCCTGCATGACGCAAAAGATTTTGTCACTGTTGACGACGACGTAATCAAGAACGCTCGCCAATGGTTGATCAAGCAACAGCAGGCGGATGGCAGTTGGCCGGCCTATGATTACTATCCCGACCATACGGTGAATTCGCGACGCACCGCTTTGTTGACTGCCTTCGTCGCCCGCGTATTGGCTATGACGGAATCTGCGCAAACCAGCGGCAACACTACGGCGACTAAACAACAGGCAAACGTCTCCCTCGAACTTCGGAAGGCGCTTTCATATCTCGCGACGAAGAGCGAAGAGATCGACGAGCCTTACCTGATCGCTTCGTATGCACTCGCAGCGATCGATGCTCAGGATCAACCAGCCGCCAATCGCGCAATCCCGAGGCTCCGCGCGCTGGCTCACCAAGAGGGAGACACGACCTACTGGGCGCTGGAAACAAACACGCCCTTCTACGGGTGGGGAATGGCGGGACGAGTGGAAACAACTGCGCTCGCCCTTCAGGCGCTGGCCCGATATGCAAAGCTCCAATCGCGCCAGGCGACAAACGATCCACTGGTTCGCACTAGCTTGCTCTTCCTGCTGCGGCAAAAGGATCGCTACGGCGTTTGGTATTCAACTCAAGCGACGATCAATGTCCTGGATGCACTGGTGACGTTGTTAGCAACGGACACACCACAGGATCAAAAGAACTCCGCGAGTGCGGTTGCGGTAGAAATTTTTGTCAACGGTCAGCCTGCAACTTCGTTGAGCCTGCCACGTGCCGATCAAACCGCCGGCCTGCTTCGCACCGATGTATCGCGCTTCCTCGGTAGCGGTGCTAATCGCGTTGAGCTGAGGCGTGCCTCCCGAGCGGCGTTCGCTTCGATCCAACTTGTTTCCACTTACTACGTGCCGTGGGCCGACACCGACTCGACCGAAGGTGTTGCTAAGAACTCCGTGGAGGCCAGCACGCTACGGCTGGGAACAACTTTTGATAAGTACGCGGCGAAGATCAATGAAGAGATTTCCTGTCACGTAAGAGCGGAGCGGGTTGGTTTCTCCGGCTATGGGATGTTGCTCGCGGAGATTGGCTTGCCTCCGGGTGCCGATGTCGATCGCGCTTCGCTTGAGAGTGCGATGAAGAGTTCCGGCTGGACGATTAGTCAATACGACGTGTTACCGGATCGAGTGGTCGTCTATCTCTGGCCGCGTGCGGGTGGCATCGACTTTGATTTCAAGTTTCGCCCGCGCTTTGGCATGACCGCGAAAGCCGCGCCCTCAGTTGTTTACGACTACTACAATCCTGAAGCGCGCGCCGTGGTTGCGCCCGCGACGTTTGTCGTCAGATGAGTTTCAGAGTAGGAATAAAGGCCTAAGGTTACTGGTTCGGTTTCACTGTGATTCTGCGATTTTTTCAAGAGCTATCCCGTGGCTTTAGCCCGGTGATAGGAATGGCTAGCTCGCGCCAGCCCAACCGTCACCGGGCTGAAGCCGCGGTGTGAATAAGAAGTCGCAGGTGCAAACTAAACCACTACCGGTTCTCGTCGTGCTGGTTCACTTTGGCACTTGTGCATCGGGATGCATCGTCGACCGGTCAAATGCGGGATTGGACGCACTCAATACAGAACCGAGCGCGGTAGCGCCGGATGCGAGAGTCAAACTCAGTTTTCAGAGGTTGCAGAGTTGTTAGCTCATACCGTTGTTTACTCCAGTATCCGGCGCTACCGCGCTCGGTTCTGTAATGCATTCGTCTCGCTGACTCCAAACTAAACCACTACGGGTCCTCGTCAGTCACTAACTCCATCACGGCAGTTGTGTTACTCTGTGCTGCCCAAACCGACCATTTCAGGAGGATCTATGGCAGACGAGAAAGAGACATGTAAGAACCCAGTTTGTAGTTGTGCGCCGCAACCGGACGGAAAATATTGCAGCGCCCCGTGCGAGGGCGCAGGCAAGACAGTTGAGCTGGATTGCGATTGTGGTCACCCGGAGTGTAGTGGAAATTTCTAATCGCTTGACACCACTCCATTAAATTGAAAGAGAGGCGCTCGCTCGCGTCTCTCTTTTTTTTGCGCACTAACATCACCCGAAGCAGGTGTTCAAGTGGGGTTGGCAATAGTCAAGAACTGTGCGGCCAGTTTTGGCCCGGTGCCCGCGTCTTCGTGTTTGAAGAAAAGAAAAGTGTCCTTCCAATTCTGGTCGCGTATGCGCGCGGCCCACTCCACCAGGTTCTCCTCCGAATAATTAACGCGACGCAGGCGCAGGTAGCCCCAGTCCGCCGTCTTGTCGATGTGCACAGTCGGCATGTCGTCGGTATCAGACACGACGAGTGGGCGGTTCTGGCTACGCAGTAATTCTAAAACATCATCATCAAACCAAGTGGGATGGCGAAACTCGAAAGCGGCGGGAGTTGTCGCCGGCAACAACTGGAGAAACGTTTCCAGTCGCGGCAGATCCTTCTTCATGTTTGGCGGCAGCTGAAAGAGTATGACGCCCAGTTGATCGCCGAGCACAGCCGCTGTATCGAGGAAATACTTTGTAACTTCGTCAGTCTCTTTGAGTCGTTTGAAATGCGTGATGCGCTGTGAGGCCTTGAGTGAAAAGCGAAACGTGGGCGCGACCTGTTCCTTCCAGTTTTCCAGCATGCTCGGCTGCGGCATGCGGTAAAACGTGGCGTTGATCTCGACCGTGGTCAGCCGCTCGGAGTAGTAACGAAGCATGTCCTTCGCCGGAATTTTTTCCGGATAGAAACTTCCCTTCCACTCTTTGTAGCTGTAGCCGCTGGTGCCGACGTGGAGAGTCATACTGAATTTGGAGAATTGCAGCGTTTGCGCTCCCCTTCAGGCTGCATAAATTACTTCCCGGCTCGACATAATCGCCCGGAGCCTAAAGGGATTTCGTAACCCACCCGCTTGCACAATGTCTGCCTCTTGGCCGAGCAAACTGGAAAGCTCAAGTCGCATTCGCGAGATATCAAACAAGCTCCACATAGCTTCTGGAGCAAAATCTAACACATCGAAATCACTCTCCGGTCGAAAGTCGTTTCTTAGCACGGAACCAAAGAGCGACATTTCGGCGACCATCCAGCGTTGGCAAAAGCTAGCGACTTGATCGTCGGAAATACTCAGCCGGCCTCGCAATCTCACTCTCGATACACCCGGGTCAATGGTCGGCGACAAAGGTTCTGCTGTTCTTATCTTGGTCACAGCTCTTGGCCATAGCCAATCGTACCTTCGTTTCGCTCCGTTGGGGCTTAAGCTACCCTTGACTTGGAATAATGACCGCCGCGAATAAGCGGGGCATTGCCAGGATTCCGATTATAAACATAAATCCATCCTTCTAGATTTCGGCCATCGGTAAGTCTTACTCTTGTCTTGGTGCGGACAAAAAGACTTTCGTGCGGCTTAGAAGAATCAAACTCCTCATACCTATCGAGAGCGTCTAGCGCCGCCTTGTCAGATGGCATTTCAACCAACAGACCCCGAACCATGCTATTCGACGACGCGTCAACAATCGCACCCGGGTAGTCGCCCAGGTCGTACAACTTTCCAAGAACATATCCTCTACCTACGCGGCGAAGTTGGCTTACAATTTCAGCGATTTCGCGATCCGCGGCATCTGGCCTCAACGTGCCATATAGGAAGAGATACTTAGTAGCTTTCATTTGCGTAACTGATTTTTCGTTGTCGCGTTTTCAATGAGATCAGCGAGACCCTCATAACCGTTTTCAGAATTCGAGATGTAAGCTCGTACGGTGGCATGTCGTTTCAGACAACCCAAATAGTAGCCGAACAGATCGTGAACCTCAGAATCGTGCAACTGTTTTGAGTTTTTCAAAAATGCGATGAACTCGAAGAAGTTTAGATAATCAGTGAACTCTGACTTGTCTTCGCGTACGAGTTGATCGACATCTACTGTGCCGACGGCACAATCCAACTTATCGCGAACATTCTTCAGGTTCTCTTGCCGGTAGAAACTGTCATAAAGTTCCGACGCCCAGCGAGCGCGTTCGAGCCGAGAATTTCGCCTGTAAACCCAAAGCGCGATGAACGCGGCGGATAATGTTCCCAGGGACGCAATGCTTCCGGCTACATAATAGATCGTCTGCATTAGATCCTTCCAACTCATAGACTGTCTCTCCCTGATGCGGTTTGTGCCGCAAAGCGCTGAGTCATGGTGCAAGCCCCTTGTTGTCGCGTCAAGTAAACTGTGATACACAGACTCGCTATCACATACAAATATTCTTTTCTGAGAGACAATCAAGCGCTGCATGTCCACATCGACCACAAACATCGAATCATTCCAAGTGGAAGATCGCGTCTTTCCACCGCCGCCGGCTTTCTCCGCGCAGGCCCACATCAAGTCGGCGGAAGATCTGGAATCGTTGCGAGCGGAGGCGAGCGCTAACCCAGAAGCGTTCTGGGCGCGCATGGCGGAAGAACTTCATTGGTTCAAGAAATGGGACACTGTTCTCAAGTGGACGCCTCCACATGCCGAGTGGTTTGGCGGC
>JANLYZ010000443.1:0-2779 GCA_031365905.1 Chloracidobacterium sp.
GTTGATGTCGTCCGGATTCTGTTCAACAGTTCGCCTATTGAAGAGAGCGACGAAACGAAACCTGGCGTTGTGCTCGACTACGACAAAGAGGGCAATGTCGTTGGCATGGAAATCCTCAATGCCTCCAAGCGAATGGAAAACCCTGGCTTAGTGGAGTACGCAATCGCCGGCTAGAAACTACTTCTTAGTTGATGACGGCTATCCAGCGCTCCTACCGAGCTTCGGACGCATCACTCTCAATTTCCTTAAGCGCCACAACACACCGCTCGCAAACATCTGGATAACGAGTTGATTCGCCGACGCGCGTCGAATAGTTCCAACAGCGCTCGCATTTCTTGCCGTCGGCCGGAAGCACTTTGACAACAACTCCCGTAGCGCCCTCGTCAGAACGCAACACATCCACTTGCGAAACTATGAAAAGGTAACGCAGCTCGTCACGATAACGAACGAGCTGATCGTAACTCTCACCGGCCGCTGAGATTTCCAGCCGCGCCTCGAGCGAGCTGCCGATCTGTTTCCGGACCCTGGCTTCTTCCAGCGACTGCAAAACGTCGTCACGAATTTCGAACAGGCTATCCCAATTTGCGAGTAGACCAGTCTCAATCTCACCAGGCTCTGCCGGTAACAAAGCCATATGAACCGACGCAGGCCGTGAGTCATCGGCAGGCAGTTCTTCCCATATTTCATCGGCGGTGAAGACGAGCAAAGGAGCCAGCATTCGCGCCAGCGAATCGGCGATTCGGTAAAGCGCAGTCTGCGCCGAACGCCGCGCGTGATTGCGTGGCGCATAAGTGTAGAGTCGATCTTTGATGATGTCGAAATAGCGAGCGGAAAGAGTCACGGTGCAGAATGAATAAATTGCCCGTGTGGCCATGTGAAACTCATAAGCTTCATATGCGGCCCTGACCTTTGCGATCACCTCATTGAGTTTCTCGAGCGCCCAGCGATCAAGCTCCAGCAGTTCAGCTTCCGGCACGCTATCCCGCTCGGGATCGAAGCCATGAAGATTTCCCAGCGCGTAGCGCACTGTGTTTCGCAGCTTGCGGTAGGCGTCGACTGTTCGCTCGAGTATTTCTGCGGAGCAACGCACATCCTCGTGGTAGTCCGAAGAAGCCACCCAAAGCCGCAGGATATCGGCGCCCGACTCTTTCACGACTTCGTTTGGTGAAATGCCGGTCCCTTGCGACTTGCTCATCTTCTCGCCCTGCACCGTGATGAGCCAGCCATGCGTAATCACGTTGCGATAAGGCGCGTGACGATATTTCGCCAGGCTGATGAGCAATGACGAGTTGAACCAGCCACGGTATTGATCGCCGCCTTCCAGGTAAACATCAGCCGGACGCCACTCACCAAGTTCTGCCGCAAAGTAGTCCTTGAAAACCGCGGTCCACGATGAACCGCTGTCGAACCACACGTCCAGGATGTCAGTCTCTTTGGTAAACTCGTCGCCGCCGCATTGCGCGCACTTGAACCCTTCGGGAAGCAACTCCTTCGGCTCATACTTGTACCAGGCATCTGACGACTCGCGCTCGAAGATGTCGGCAACGTGGTTGATTACTCTTTGATCCAGCAGCACCACCGAATTGCGATTTTCTTTGTTGCAACTGACGCAGTAAAACGCCGGGATTGGCACGCCCCAAACACGCTGCCGCGAGACACACCAGTCAGCGCGGTTCTTGAACATATTAAGCATGCGCTCGCGACCCCAGGCGGGAATCCAATTCACGGCCTCTTTGATTTCGCGTTCGGCGCCGTGGCGGAGACTCAGGCCCCAATTATCTTTTGCGATCTGATCGAGCGAGATGAACCACTGCGGCGTGGCGCGAAAGATGACGGGATTCTTGCAACGCCAGCAATGCGGATAGCGGTGATCGTAGTTTTCAGAAAACAAGAGCACGCCGCGCTCGCGCATGAATTCAACGATCTGCGGATTCGCTGCGAAGACGCTGAGGCCGGCGAAGTGTTCCACCTCCGGCGTGAAGTGACCGGCATTATCAACGGGACAATAGATCTCGAGGCCGTAACGCTTCCCGATCACAAAGTCGTCGTGGCCGTGGCCCGGCGCCGTGTGCACCGCGCCCGTGCCGGCTTTGCCAGTCGTCTTTCGGTCCCGCGCTTCGCTGACGTCCAATTCAGTTTCCGCATCAGCTTCGCCGCCCAGCGTTACATGGTCGCCGACCATCAAGAGCGACGCACGATCAATCCAGGGATGCCGGCATTCAAGTCGGTCCAACTTGGCGCCAACGAAGCGCGCGAGCACATTCGGCTTGATGCGATTGCCCGCTTCATCCGTTGAGCCCAAGCCGCACTTCTCGACCACTGTGTCTATTAACTCTGAAGCGACGATGTAAACTTCGTCGCCATGTTCAAACGCTGAATACTCGAAATCGGGATGCACTGCGATTCCCAGGTTAGCCGGTAATGTCCACGGCGTTGTCGTCCAGATCAAAACAAAAACTTTGCGGCCGGCGAGCGCCGGATCGATCTGCGCCGGATCGGTCGTGAGCGGAAATTTTACGTAGACGGAAGGACTGTTGTGCTGACGATACTCAACCTCCGCCTCCGCCAACGCAGTTTGATCGTGAATGCACCAGTAGACGGGCCGCGCGCCTCGGTAGACGTAATCGCGCTCAGCAAACGTGCCAAACAGTCGCGCGGTTTCGGCCTCGTAGCCGTTTGACATCGTCGAGTATGGATTGTCCCAAACGCCGAGAATGCCGAGACGTTTGAAGTCGCGCGTTTGACTCTTCAAGGCGTTGCTCGCGTATTCACGACAGGC
>JANLYZ010000483.1:0-2934 GCA_031365905.1 Chloracidobacterium sp.
AGCGCATGTTACAATTTCGGCATATTGAAGCCAGCCGGAATCTACATTCACATTCCCTTTTGCCGTTCGCGTTGTTCGTATTGCGACTTCGCCACCGGCATGTACAACGCTGAAACGGCGGAACGCTACATTCGGGCGCTCGCGAGCGAAATTGAATCCTGGCGCGTGGTTGAATCACCGGCGTTTGTCGACACGATTTATTTCGGTGGCGGCACGCCTTCGCTGCTTTCGCCGGCGCAAGTGGAGACGCTGCTGAACGCCATGCACAAGCGCTTCACCGTGGCCGCGACTCCGGAAGTGACGATGGAGATCAATCCCGGCACGATCACGCCGCAAACGCTGGCGGCGTTTCGCCGCCTTGGTGTTAATCGCGCAAGCTTTGGCGTGCAGACGTTTGACGATACTGAACTCGCACGCCTCGGTCGCTCACACAACACAGACGATGCGCGCCGCACTTTTCGTTACTTGCGCGATGCCGGGTTCGATAACATCAGCTTCGATCTGATCGCTGGCTTGCCGGGCCAGACGATGATGGGCTGGCGCCGTAATCTCGACGAAGCGTTCGCGCTCAGACCCGAGCACCTTTCGTTTTATCTCCTGGAGGTTCATCAGGGAACGCCGCTCGCAAGTCACATCAAGAGTGGTTTACAACCAAAGCCTGACGAAGATCTCGCGGTGGAGATGTATGAAGTCATGCTTGATCGTGCGGTCGAAGCAGGTTACGAACACTACGAGATTTCCAATCTCTGTTTGCCGGGACTTGAGTCGCGGCACAACACGAAATACTGGACTGCCGCGCCCTACTACGGCTTCGGCTGTTCGGCGCATTCCTACGATGGCGCGTCTCGGCGCTGGGCGAATGAACGCGAGCTGATGCGCTACCTGGAAGTGATCGAGCGCGGCGAACCGGCGATTGTAGATGAGACGCGCTTGAGCGAGGTCGATCGCCAGGCCGAAGCCGTGTTCCTCGGGTTAAGGATGATGCGCGGCTTCAGCTTCGCAGAATACAGCCGCGAGTTTGGCGCTGACTTGCGCGAGAAACATGAAAGAGATCTGAGTCGCTTTCGTGAAGCGGGATTGATCGAATGCGACGGAGATCTGCTCAAACTTACGCGCGCCGGCGCGTTGTTATCTAACGAAGTGTTCGCAGCGTTTGTGTAGTTTTTGGAGTGCGGTGACCTGTCGCCGCTTTGGTTCGTGCCGGCTTGACGCCACGATCTCAGATTGCTCAATTGAAGGTCGCGACAGGTCGCGACCAAACAAAGCGCTGACAGGTCAGCGCACTCCAAAAAGGGCGCCTGGCAAATGAAGCGCAACCTGATCATCGCCATCGATGGCCCGTCGGGCGCCGGCAAGTCAACCCTTGGCCGGATGCTGGCGCGCGAGCTGAATCTGCTCTATATCGACACGGGTTCGATGTATCGCGCGGTGGCGCTGGCGGTGATGGAGTCGAGCATTAGCGCCACTGACGATGTTGCAGTCGGATCGCTCGCGGGTCGAGTGGACATCGATCTCAAGGGCGATCCGGATTCGTTGCGTGTGACACTTGAAGGTCGTGATGTCACTGATCAGATTCGCAGCGAAGAAGTCACCCACTTGTCGTCAGTCATTTCAACTATTCCTGCGGTGCGACAGGCGATGGTGGCGCGGCAACGTGAAATGGGCAAACGTGGTGCGGTGCTCAATGGCCGCGACATCGGAACCGTGGTCTTTCCCGATGCTGACGTTAAGTTTTTCCTGACGGCTGTCCCACAGGCGAGGGCCGAGAGACGTTTCAATGAAGAGCGAGCTCAGGATTCGCAGGTTGATTTTGAGGAAACGTTTGCGGACATGATCGAACGAGACCGGCGCGACTCGACGCGCGCCGATTCGCCGCTGAAGAGCGCTGACGACGCCATCGTTGTCGACTCGACGGGGCTTTCAGTAAATGAAGTCTTCGAAAAGATGATGGCGGTTGTTGAGGCGAAGACAAGCCACAGAGACTAGAATTCAGCGTTGGTTGCGAGGTGGTACTGACCTCATTGGGTGTTGTCGAGTCTAAATCATGTTCACCGGCATCATTGAAGAGCTTGGTCGCGTGCGCGAGGTTGAAATGCGCGGTGAGGACGCGCGTATCGTGATCGAGGCGCGCCTCGTCACCGAAGATATTCACGAGGGAGATTCGATTGCCGTCAACGGCGTTTGCCTGACGGCCCTGGATGTTAATAAGGATTCGTTTGCGGCGGACGTCTCTCGCGAAACTCTCAACCGCTCCACGCTTGGCCGTCTGCAACCAGGCGCGCCGGTTAATCTCGAACGCTCCGTCACTCCGGTGACGCGCCTCGGCGGCCATCTGGTCCAGGGCCACGTCGATGCGCGCGGGAAATTTCTGGGCGCTGAAGATCACGGAGGCTCGTGGACTGTGCGCATCGCCTATCCGCCCGAGATTGCCCGTTATCTTGTTTTCAAGGGCTCAGTCGCGGTCGAGGGTATTAGTCTGACAATAGCTGAACTGACCGACGAGCACTTCGAAATCGCCATCATTCCCAAAACCTGGGAGGTCACGAACTTTTCTCAACTGCAGCCGGGCGATGCAGTGAACCTTGAAGCTGATGTGATTGCGAAATACGTCGAGAGGATCCTGAGCTTTTCAGAAAGTGGAAGCTTGCATGGCAAAGGGCCTTGAAGTGAGGTTAGGAAGTCAGGTTCCTACAATGCAGGCTTTGGGAGACGACGGTATTTTGGATATCAAGAAACTGGAAGTTGAGTACGTCACCAACAGCGCGTGGGAGAAAACTGCGGCGATGTACCCATCGATAGTTTGAGGAATTGATTGAGGATATCGAAGACCTTGCAGTTGTTGCTGAGCGTCGAGAAGAGCCAACAATCACCCACGATCAGTTGCTGAGCAAACTGTCATTACAGAACCGAGCGCGGTAGCGCCGGATGCTGGAG
>JANLYZ010000495.1:0-1886 GCA_031365905.1 Chloracidobacterium sp.
CTAAAAGTTGATACCGAGGCGATTGCTTACGACCAAAACACTGAGATTGCACAAACGGAAGCGCCAATTTCTTTCGAGCGCGAAAACGTTTCCGGACATTCCACCGGCGCGGTTGTCGAGTCGAAAACCAAGAAGCTCGAATTGAAGCGGGACGTTGAAATTACGGTTCAGCCGGAAGCGGCCAGGGACGCGAAAGTCAAACCTTTGTCCAGCCGCTCGCGGCCCATGACCATTCGTTCGGCGCATGCTTTGTTTGAACAAGCGACGATGAAGATGACCTTCGCGGGCGGTGTTACGGCGGAACAGGATCGCGATCTGATGAGTGGCGAGACGCTCTACGCTACGCTCAACGAACAAAAGCACCTGCAAAAGCTGGAAGTGCGCACGAATTCTTATCTGCGTTCGATGACGGAAGGCAGAGCCGCGGAGGTCCATTCGACCGACATGGATTTCTTTCTCGATAAAGACCAGCGTTTGGAGCGCGCGGTAGCGATGCAGAATGCGAGCGGCAAGACGCTGGATGGCGACTCGGATCTGGATCTGACAGGCGCGAACTTGATTGAGGTGTTGTTTCAGGCGCAGGGTGATCGCAGCCTGTTGAAACAGATGCGCACGGAGGGGCGCTCAGTAATCAACCTGTCCGCGCCTAAATCCAAAGCAAACGATCCGCGCGCGTCGAGCAAGCGGCTCACCGCCGACGCGGTAAAACTAAACTGGCGCGTCACCGGTCGCGACCTCGAGAAAGCGGAAGCAGTTGGCAATGCCGAGCTCTTCATCGATCCAGTTACAAAGAATGCCAAGAACGACAGGCAGACGCTGACGGCGCCGCGTATTGACTGCGATTTCTTTCCCAGCGGAAACATCTTGCGTAACGCGGTGGCCACGGGCGGCGCGAAAGCTGTTATTGAGCCAGTGCAGAAGGTGGCAGACCGTGGCACGCGCGTTTTGACCTCGCAAAAGATGACGGGCGTTTTTGTGCAAGCGACGCAGGACATCGAGCGCATGGATGCGCAAGGCGACGCGAAGTTTAATGAGAACGATCGCAACGGTGTGGCCACCAACATTTCTTACACAGCCGCTGACAACACAGTTCGTCTACGCGGCGGTGAGCCGACGGTTTGGGATTCGCGTGCGCGAACCAAAGGTGTCGAACTTGATTCGGATCTAACCAACAAAGTTTCCTTCAGCCGCGGGAAAACCGCGACCACCTATTACAGTCAGGAGCAGACGAACGGCGCCACGCCGTTTTCCAAAGTTAAGAGTCCGGTTTATGTCGTCAGCGATCGCGGCGAGTTTCATCAGGATAGTGGCGTTGCGATTTACACTGGAAATGCGCGCGCCTGGCAAGACGATAATTTTGTGCGCGCCGATCGGCTAACGATTTACGTCAACGACAAGCGGATGGACGGAAACGGACACGTGCAGAGCCAGATTTATAACGCGCGGCGACGTACAGAAGGGGCCAGCAGTATCATTCCTGTTTTCGCTACCGCAGATTCAATGAGCTATTCGGATGTCAGTCGCACGCTGCATTACGAATCAGATGTAGACATTCGTCAGGGCACGGATCGCCTCACGAGCGCTGTCGCCGACGTGTATTTGCTGAAGGAGACAAGCGAAGTAGAAAAGACAATTGCGCAACGCAACGTTGTCCTAACGCAGCCAAACCGGAAAGCCACGGGCGATTGGGTTCAGTATACGAGCGCAGACGAGGTAGCCGTCTTGAAAGGCAACCCGGCTCGGGTTGAAGATTCGGAGAAGGGAAGCACGGAAGGGAACCGATTGACCGTCTATATGCGAGACGGTAGAGTCGTCGCGGATGACGTCAGAGGTGCGCAGGCTCCCGGACGAATAAAATCCACGCACAAAGTTAAGAAACAGTAATT